>JAKAVC010000002.1 GCA_021817345.1 Deltaproteobacteria bacterium
CGCTTAACGCCGCCGCCAAGATCGACGCGGGTGACGAGGCGCGCGTCGAGATTTCGCTCATCAAGTTCTGGGGCGCGAAGGTCCTGCACGACGTCATCGATCGCGCCATCCAGGTCCACGGCGCGCTCGGCGTCACCGAGGACACGCCGCTTGCGCGGATGTATCGCCATGCGCGCTTCGCCCGCATCTACGACGGCCCCGACGAAGTGCATCGGATGGTCGCGTCGCGGCGAATCCTGCGCGAGTTCAAGGAAGGCCGCAAATACGATTTTGGCCGCGGCGTCACTTCGCGCGGCTTCAAGACCGAGCTGTAAAGCGACTCACTCCCGCATACAAAGAAAGCGAGGGGACGGCCGCGAACGGTCGTCCCTTCGCTTATCAGGCGCGTGACGCGCGAAACTCCGGCCGCCGCGGCGCGCGAGAGTCTTCGCGGCGCTCGGGATGATGAAAAACCGGCGGCGGGTTCGATATTTCCGCGGCGAACCTGAGCCTCGGTTATACTAGCGGTCCGGGCTGTCGCCGGCCTGGCGGATCGCGTTCAGTACGAACAGAAAGTGCTTCGGCGAGGAAACGTGTTCGAGCAGGCTGACCTGCTTGAGGACCCTGAGTTCCGCGGGCGTCACTCCATGGCGCCTGAGCAGGGGCCGGTTCGAGGCGAATTCCTTCCACGCGTCTCGTTTTCGCGTTGCCTCCCCCATGTTATGCCCATCGCCGATGAGAAACTTGGCGTCCGGGTACCACACAAACAGCATCTCGCGGCGGTCGAGCCCGAGAACTTGGGCGAGCCTTCGCAGAAGCGTCATCGAGGGTCTGCGCTGGTTGCCCTCGATATACGCGATGTGGCTCGCCTTGACGCCGACCGCGGCGGCAAGTTTGCGCTGGCTTAGGCCGAGCGATTCGCGCGCCGCCCTGATCACCGCACCGTGGTCGTTCTTCTTCATATTTTGTACTCGGAGAACAGTACCCAACGCAGCCGTATAAAGTGCATCATTCCCGCGAGGTAGTGCAGATTTTCGCTCGCCCGCACTCCCCGCTGAAAATCGAACCCCGCGACAGTGCGCAGGTGCGCTCTTGCCCCGGACACCAGGGCATCCGTACTCGGAGCCGTGTCCGCCTTGATGAATGGGCTGAACAGCCGTTGCGCCGCCCGTCTGGGATACGCGGCAAGCGCGGAAACGACATCGGCGGCGATCTCGGCAGGCTCGTCGAGGTGCTCCGCATAACTCGAACTGAGCGAGAGCCGGGCGTGATCGGCAGCGCCGAACACGTTGCTGGTCAGGTGATGCCCCACTTCGTGCCAGAACGCGGACGCCACCGCGACTGGGTGGCCCGCGGTATTCACGCAAATCAGCGGGGCCTTCGCGACGCCGGGATGATCGATGTAAAAGCCGCGCAGGCTCTTTCCGGCATCGCCCTCGAAGCGCTCCGTCCGCAAGTGAGCGCCCAGCTCCGCGGCAACTCTGGCTAATCGGCGCGGCTCCTGAATCCGGAAAACTTCCTCATTCAACGCAGGGAGCGCACCTCGAAACTCTGCGACAAGTTCCCGCATCTCTTCCCGGCTGAAGAGCCTCTTTAAGCGCTCAGCGTAGTCCTGGTCCGCGCAACAGAATTGTTTCTTCAGTCGGCAAACTGACGGCTTCGCTGAATTGCGACCGGCGAATTCCAGAATCTCCCTGATTACCGAATCCAATGCGTTTGCGTTCTCAGCCATAACCCCACAGCGAACGACCAACGCTAACATCGTCCGTCACGGCCTGGCAAGGCGAATCGGACATCTTTAACCCACCTTGACTCTCCAAGCCTCGAACAAAGTCAATCCCTCGCGTCTTCCTTGCGGACCGGCCGCCCACCAGCAAGCCGGTCTCAGTAAGACCTTCATGACATGAGCGCACGCGCCATGCAAATCAAAGATAACCAAAGGCTGGCGATGACTGACTTCCGCGTTATAAGCCGAACACCATGAGTGAACGTTTGCTGAGCGTAAACCGCGTCAGCCTCCGCGCAAAGCCGATGACAGGAAACCCGCCTGCGACGAGCGCATTCGAAAAAAAATACGCGCGGCAGGCTCACCGGACTCGCGCTCCGCCGCCTTTCCGCAAGGACCGGCGAAACTGGACCGAGACCGCACGAATTTCAAGCAGGAGCCAACACAAATGGAATTGCGACAAATAATCGCTGATAACGAACGGCTAATTTTCGCCAAATGCCTTGCCGAAGCGCGCGCAACCCGCGGATTGCGCTTCAAGGAGACCGCTCGCTCGCAACTCGGAAACGCGCATCTGGCGTTCGGAAACCTGTACGCGCTCTATGAGCACGAAGACGACCCGGCCGAGCGGATGGTCGCCGGGTTTATTCTGCACGATCTCGGCACGTTGCCGCAGAGCTATCCGAAACCGGACGTAAGCCATTTTCCGCCCCATTCGGTGCTCGAAGGCGGCGAGCTCTGGTCGCTCTCGACTGGCGCGGGCCGGGTCGCGCGCTACGTGGGCGCGGCGGTCGCCGGAATCCTGCAGGCCAGGGCGATTCTGCTCTACTCGATCCTCAAACCGATAGACCTTACTCCTTCGTACGCGCAGCTCGGATTCGTCAATGCCTGCGAGCCCGTGAAATGGCCCTATGCCGAGACGCTCGAGGGCGGAGAGATCTGGGTGCAGCCGCTGATCCTCGAAGGCGCGCGGCTCGAAGCGTATGTCCGCGGCGGATTCGAATACCTGTTCCGGACCTCGGGCGATCGGCGAGCGCTTCGCCTCGATATCAACTTCGAGCGGCCGGAAAGGACCGCGTTGCGGGCCGAAACCCCGCACCCAGCCTCGCGAGTCCGAGCGTCAGAAGCCGTCGTCGATCCCGGCGAGCATAACGGAGCCGCGTCGCTTTAGATTGGAGCCTGAAATGAATATCGAGAAAAACATGACGGGAAACCCGCAGGAAATCCGGACGCCGCTTCAGGCGCTCTACCTTGGCATCCCGCACTGGCGGGAGATCTTCTCGGCCGTGAGATCGGGCGAAGAAGACTTTCACAACTTCCTGGCCAGGGCCGGACTGCTTGAGTTTGGTATCTCGACAAGCGTTCTGCACCCTTACGACGACATTGGGGTCCACGCGTTCGTCCTGGGAATTGTCTCGGAAGATCGATGGGACGAGATTCGGACCAAGTCATTCCTGACCTACGCTTCGCACTGGATAGACGATTTCTTCGACAACCCGGAGATGGTCGCCGATCCCGCCCAACTGCTGCGCGACCGATGGGACATCCGCCGCGCGCTTGCGAACATGGGCCCGGTGGGCGCTGTTGGGTTCGCGATGGTGGATCGCGTGCCGCATCCCGAGGCAATCGAAAAGACGCTGCATCGGATGCTCTACGGCGGACTCGTGCAACGCTCGCGCGACTACGGCGAAAGACAGGCCCTGGTGCGGGAATACCTAGACGTAGCCACGCGATTCGTGGACCCTCTTCTGGCGCGGCAGATCGCGGAGCTTCAGCCCGAGGCCTACTGGACGACGAACAAGAGCGTGCTCGAGATATCCAACGCCGCGGAACCGAAGCTCGACTTCACCGCCGCGGAACTGTGGAACCTGGTTTACGCCTCCGCGCTTTATTACCAGGACGCCGACGAGGAACGCGCCCGAGGCGAGCTGAGTTTCGGGCCCGACGAGGAACCCAGGCTGTCCGAAATGGTCAGGATGATCAGGCTCGGAGCGGGCTATCTTGGGCGGCCCGGGATGCATGACGCGGCGCAGATGCGTCAGCTCGATTTCGTAACCCGATCGTTCGCCAATTTGCCGATCGAGGTGACCAACGAATATCGGGCGCTTTTGAACGCAGGCGAGGCGCCGGAGGATACCTTCCAGCGTCAGGAATTGCGGCCGTAAGCAGGCTCGCCGCTCGGCCAAGGCCGCCTTGAGTGCGCCCAAAAAAACGCTGTCGGCGCGGGAGCAGGTTTCAACCTGACCGCGCCGACAGTACCGTTTATTTGGCGTGCTGACCGCCCGCAGCCCTTTTGGGGCACGCTTCGCGCTAACGGCCGAGGCGTCGCAGCGAATCCATCGAGCAATAGTCGTCGAAGTAGCGGTTGTGGTTAACGCCGGTCTGATAGCCGCCGAAGACCTCGCGAACCACCTGGAAGTGCGTCATCCGGCCCGACTGCAAATCCAGCGCATGCACATACACCCACTCCCAGAACTCGTCGGGCAGGGTGTTGGTCCACTGATAGCCCGGCTTCTTCTGGTAGTAGTCGAAGCCGCCTTCCCACTGCTGCCAGATCTTGCCCTGGCGGTCGAAAGTGACCATCGTCAGCGGGTTCAGCGTGCGGGCATCGTACCAAATCCGCTTCTTGCTGTACGGCGAGCGCGGATATTTGACCGGCGACATCTCCACTATGTAGCACTCCGGCACCAGCGAAAACGTGCTCTTGAAATACTTCTTGCCGGTCTTGCCGCCGCACCACTCCAACTCCCAGTTGTGGCGATCCAACCGGCTGTTGCCGCTGATGCTGGTAAGCAGCGGGCCTTTGCCAACAACCTTGAAATCGCCCCAGGTCAGAAGCGGGTCGCCCGCCATCCACGCCTCGCTGGTAAACCAGGTCTCGCCCGGAAGCTGCGGCTCGAAGCGCTGGTCGACCGGGAAGGTCCGGGTCCGCTTGAGCAGCGGCGTGTAGCCGTAAAACTGCGGAAACCTGCGCTGGTCGTAAGCCCAAATCTGCAGGAACGCCGTCCCGCGCATGTCCTCCGGCGACGAAATGAAACTCGGATAGTAGCGAAGCTCGTTTTCGTGCCCGGGCAGGTACGGCTTGGGATCGTTAACCAGCCGCCCGACCGTCTGATACTCGACGTAAAAGTCCTCGTAGGTGTATTCCACCTCGCCGTCGGCGTTGGTGTCCCAATCCTTGACCGCGCCCATGAACGAGTCATGCTTGCCCCAGCTTAGCGTGTTCGACATCACGCATTCCTGGGCCGTCTTGGGCTCGGGAAACGGATTACCGCCGATCCACGGCTTGTGGTCCAGCGTGTAAACGTTGCCGTCGGGAAAAATCTTGTGCTTGCCCCTGTTGCGCAGCGTCGCTTCGAGAAATTCCTTCGGCGTAAGCCAGTCGAGCCGCGTCACCGTGGACCCCAGCGTCACCACCCGTCCGTCGTGCTTGATCGACCAATACGCGCCAGGGTCGATAATGTCCTTGACCACGTCGACGTTGCTCGCGTTCAACTCCTGTCCGATCTTGAGCTTGCCCTTGGTGTAGGCCTCGATCGAGAGCAGTTCCGGCGGATACGCCGCCTCGCAACTGCCCGTGTTGCCGATCACTTCCCAGAGCGGAGCGATCACACCGGCCGCCATGATTCCCTTGGCCGTCTGCTCAAGGAAATGCCGACGCGTCCATCCTTCGGTGTACCTTAATAGCTGCATATTCTCTCCCCGCGGGACGCAAATTCCCGCCGTTCCAGAACTACCCCAAGGGCGCGGGCAATCAAAGACTTCGTTGAGACTTTTCATTCAAATAATGCTTCTATATGAAAATATTTCAGCTAATGTAAAACTGGCCATCGCCCGAGGCGCGGAAACCCCCGAGGTGATCCGGCGACAAATCAACGGTCCCGAGGAATCAGCCCCGCACGCCGGGATGCGCAGATCGTCTATGGCGGGATCCGCAGCTTTCCGTCCCCGATCCAGACGTTGTCGTGCGGCTCGATGATGATGAACGCCTCGGTTTCTTGGGCTCGCCACCCGATGTGAAGCGACGGATTTAGGCGAGAGACGGCCGGTCGTCGTGGCGCCATTGGACAGCCTCAAAAAGGCGGTCGCCGGTTCCGAGAACCGGCGGCCGATTCGTGTCTGCTCATGCGCGGGACGGGCCCCACGCAAGCGGTTTCTCGACTTTAACGGCCCAGACGCCGCAGCGAATCCATCGAGCAATACTCGCCGAAAATCTCGGGATCGTTGATATGAACCTTGAATCCGCCAGTTATCTCGGGAGTGAGCTGCAGGCGCGCGAGCGTCCCGTTCTGGAGGTCGAAGGCATGCACATGCGTCCACCACCAGAACTTGTCCGGCGCGGTGTCGGGCCAATCAACTCCGCCATCCGCCTTGTCGTACCAGACGAAGCCGCCCTCCCACTGCTGCCAGAGCTTGCCCGCACGGTCAAAAGTGTTGGTGACCAGCGGTTGAAGCGTCCGTGCGTCAAACCATGTGCGCTTCTTGCTGATCGGAGCGCGCGGGTACTTGACCGGCTCGTAATCGACGATGATCGCCTCCGGCACCAGTTCCATCCATGTGCGGAAATACTTGTTTCCCGTCTGGCCACCGGTGAGCTTATACAGCCAGCCCTTGTTCCTATAGATGGGGCACTGCTGACCAACAAGCAGAGGCCCGCGTCCCACGATTTTGAAATTGCCCCAAGTCAGCGCAGGGTCGCCGACGTGCCAAGCCATGGTGGCGAAATAGGGCTCGCCGGGCAGCAGCGGCTCGAAGCGCTGGTCTGTCGGGAAACTGCGGGTGCGCTTCAGAAAGGGGGAGTAGCCGTAGAATTCCGGGAACAGGCGCTGGTCGTAGGCCCAAATCTGGAGAAACGCCGTCCCGCGCTGGTCTTCCGGCGAAGTAATAAGGTCTGGAACGTAGCGAAGCTGCTTGAGATGTCCAGGCTGATACGGCTTGGGATCGATCACCAGGCGTCCGACCGTCTGCCATTCCATGAATGCGGAATCGTACTTGTACAGGGATTCGCCGGCCGCATTCGTGTCCCATTCCTGGATAGGATGGATACAGGAGTCGTGTTTGCCCCAACTGAGCGACATCGCCATCACGCATTCAGCGCCGTTCTTTGGCTCGGGGAATGGATTTCCTCCGATCCACGGCTTACCGTCCTTGG
>JAKAVC010000130.1 GCA_021817345.1 Deltaproteobacteria bacterium
TCTGCCGCCTCGGTAAACTTGATCTCAGAGTCGTCGGACATGGCGGCACTATAATTGCACCTTTAGCAGGCAACCTTTCCGTGTTCAGGAATCTAATAGCCGTTTCCTAACATTCCCTAACTTGGCCGCAAGAGCAAGCGTTCAGCGGCTTTTAACTTGCGGCTCCCGACCGAACGGGTTATCTATCGCGCAATCGCCGAATCGACGGCTCGCCTCGCGGCACAGGGACATTAAGTGCGGGTTATCGCAGGACATGCGCACGGACGCAAGCTTAAGGCGCCACGCGGACTGAAGACCCGGCCGGCTTCGGCCCGGGCCCGCCAGTCAATTTTTTCGCGCCTTGAAACCACGCTCGACTTCGAGGCGCTGCGCGTGCTCGATCTGTTCGCCGGAAGCGGTTCGCTGGGCATCGAAGCACTCTCCCGCGGCGCCGCGCATGCGACCTTCGTCGATTCGTCGCGTCCCGCGACCCGAACCATACGCGACAACCTGGGCGAACTGAACCTTGGCGAGCGCGCCCGCGTGCTCACGGCCGACGTGCTCCGCGCATCAAGCGCTCTCGTTCTCGAAAACGAGCGCTTCGGGCTGGTGTTCGTCGACGCTCCTTACGCCCATGACATCAGCGCAAGGGTTCTCGACGCTTTGGCCGAGGGCGGACTGGTCGAACCGGGCGGATGGGTCGTGGTGCGCCAGTCGCGGCGCGCGCCCGCGCCGCCCGAGGGTCCAGCCGGACTCCCTCAATTCAAGGTGGCAGTCATCGGCGATCACAGGATCGCCTTTTACCGGCGACCGGATAACGGCGCCGAGGACAACTGAGCAGGCTTGGGGATAATGGTCAGCAAACAGAAAGAACACTTCAGAACCGTCGCCGTCTATCCGGGCAGCTTCGATCCGATTCACAACGGCCATATCGACGTCATCCGCCGAAGCGTGCAGCTCTTCGACGAGGTCATCGTGGCCGTCACCTACAATCCGCACAAGGATTCCGCGTTGTTCACGCCCGACGAGCGGGTGGAGCTGATTCACGAGGTGGTGCAGGATCTCGAGCCGCGCGCCAGAGTCGACAAGTTCAGCGGCCTGACCGTTGACTACTGCGAAAGAATCGGCGCCCGGGTCATCATCCGAAGCCTTCGCGCCGTGACCGACTTCGACTACGAGCTTCAGATGGCGAACATGAACAAGCAGATGAAGCCGGGCGTCGAAACGATCTTCCTTCCCGCCAATCCGAAGCTTTTCTTCACCGCCTCGCGCCTTATCAAGGAAGTCGCAAGCTATGGACAACGGGTGCCGGACCTCGTCCCCGAATCCGTGATGAACCGGCTGCGCCGAAAGCTCAGGATCGACTGAAGCGTCGGCGCGCGCGGTCGATAGTTCGGCGGGCCTAGTCGTTTTCCCGCGTCGCCGGGAGGGCTAAGATTGCCTCTGCGCCGCAATCGGAAAGCGGCGCGCGCGCCAAAACTCCGGAATACAACCACGATGCTCAAGCTCAATAGAAGAATTGCCGCAATCAAACCGTCGGCCACACTCGCCGCCGACGCCCGCGCCACCGAAATGAGGACGGCGGGAATCGACGTCGTCTCTCTCGCCGCGGGCGAACCGGATTTCGACACGCCCGAGCGGATCAAGGAAGCGGCGCGGCGCGCGCTCGCCCGCGGCATGACCAAGTACACCGCCGTGGGCGGGGTGCGCGAACTGAAGGAAGCGATCCGCGCGAAATTGAAGCGCGACAACAACCTCGACTACGAAATCAGTGAAATCGTCGCGTCGGCGGGCGCCAAGCAGTCCGAAGCGAATCTGATCGCGACGCTCTTCGACGAGGGCGACGAGGTGCTGATCCCGACCCCCGCGTGGGTCAGCTTTGGCGCGATGGTGCAGCTCAGCGGCGCCGAGCCGAAATTCGTGCCGTGCGCCGAAGACGCGGGCTTTCTGCTCACGCCGCAGGATCTCAAGAAGGCTATCGGCCCGCGCACCCGCGGCATCATCTTGAATTCCCCGTCGAATCCGACCGGAGCAGTTTACAGCGCCGCCCATCTTTCCGAACTGGCCAAGGTCCTTCTCGAATCGGAAATCTGGGTAATCTCGGACGACGTGTACGAGCACATGGCCTACGACGGCCGCGTGCCGCACATATTCGAGATCGAGCCGAAGCTGCGCGCCCGGGGAATCGCGGTTAATTCGCTCTCGAAGACCTACGCGATGACGGGATGGAGGGTCGGATTCGCCGCCGGCCCAAGGGAAGTCATGAGCGCGATGCAGCGTCTGCAGAGCCAGAATAGCGGCAACCCGTGCTCGATCGCGCAGGCAGCCGCTATCGAGGCGCTCGTCGGCCCGCAGGACGACGTTCGCGCGATGGCCGAGGAGTTCCGCAAGCGTCGCTCGCTGGTGGTGGAAAGAATCCGCGCGCTGCTGGGATTCAGCCTGCCCAACGTTCCCGCAGGCGCGTTCTATGCCTTCCCGAACGTCTCGGCCCTGCTCGGCTCGACTTACAAGGGCAAGAAGATCGCCGACGGCGACGCCTTTGCGAATTTCCTGCTCGAAGAGGCGCACGTCGCCTCGGTCGGCGGCAACGACTTCGGCGCGCCGAACCATGTCCGCTTTTCCTACGCGGCATCCACGACAAGCCTGAACGAGGCTTTCGATCGCATTGCTGCCGCGCTGAAGAAGCTCGGGTCGTAGCCCGCGATGGGCAGCGCGCGCGCGGCTGACGCGCTCGGCTCCTTGCGGGGAGAGCGCGGAGTGCGCCCCGTCAGGCGCCATCGATGGAACCTGACGCCGCGAGAAGCCATCGCGCTCCAGAACCGGATGCGGGCCGGACTGATCATCCGCGGCGGCCCTCGCTCGCCGCGCCTTGTCGCCGGCGCCGATGTGGCCTACGACAAGGCGAGCGCGATGTGCTTCGCGGCGGTGGTCGTGATGCGCTCGCCGGAGATGGAGCTGGTCGAATGCGCGACGGCGGTTGGCAAAACCTCTTTCCCATACGTGCCGGGACTTCTGACTTTCCGTGAAGGTCCGATACTGCTCGCCGCGTTTGGCGGCCTGCGCACGCGCCCGGACATCGTGATATTCGACGGGCAGGGCCTGGCCCATCCGCGCCGTTTCGGCCTTGCCTCGCACATGGGCTATCTGCTCGATATCCCGTCGATCGGGTGCGCGAAGTCGATCCTGGTCGGCGAGCATGGGCCGCTCGGCGCCCGCGCCGGGGACTTTGCGTGGCTGATGGACAAGGACGAGCGTATCGGCGCTGCGCTAAGGACCCGCGACAACGTCCGCCCCATCTATGTCTCGCCGGGCCATCGGGTGGGCTTTCGCCCGGCGCTCAGGCTCGCGCTTTCCGCGATAACCCGGTTCCGCGTTCCGGAACCGACGCGGATGGCCGACATGATGGTCGCGCGGCTCAAGCGCGAGCGTCTCGGCGCGGCTTCGTCGAGCGGCTAGCGCCGCTTCCAGGGCGCGGGAAATTCTCCGGTTTCGAGAAACCGCACGTAGTCGGCGAGTATTTCCGCATGGTCGAAGGCAAGCGGCGCGGGAGGGTTTCGCGGATCGCACAACGCGACGTTCTTCGCGTCATCGGCGGCCCGCGGAGTTCCGTCGGCGCGCGCAATGTACACGGCCGTTATCGTCTGGCCGCGCGGGTCGCGGTCGGGCCGCGAGTAGATGCCGAGCAGTGCCCGAAGTGCGACATCGAGCGAAATCTCCTCGCGCGCTTCGCGTATCGCGGCCTGCTCGACCGTCTCGCCGAAGTCCACGAACCCTCCTGGAAGCGCCCATCCAAAGGGAAAATTCTTGCGCTCGATAAGGACCACCCTGTCGCCGATCTCAGCGATCACGTCGGCGGCCACTGGCGGACATACTGGACGCGCCATGACCGTGAAATGTATCACCCTCGGCGCGTCCATCGGAATTCCTGCCGCATAGGCGGGACGAAGAAATCATCATCATCCGGCGCGCGCCCGCAGCCTTTGGGGGCGAAGACGAGGTTGACATCGGCAGGCTGCGATCCCAAAGTCTGATACGACTTATGCGTGCCGCACTTCTGTACGACTTCGGAGACATTCGCATCGAGGAAATGGCCCGCCCGGAAGTGGGTCCGGACGACATCCTGATACGCACCAGCGCCTGCGGGATCTGCACCGGCGACATTATGCCGTGGTACATCCGGCGCAAGGCCGGAGCGGTGCTCGGCCACGAGCCCGTCGGCCTGATCGAGGAGGTTGGCGCCGCGGTGCGCGGCTTCCGTCCCGGAGAACGCGTTTTCCCCCACCATCATGCACCGTGTTTCTCATGTTCGGCGTGCCGGCGCGGCGAATACGTGCAGTGCGCGACCTGGCGCGCCACCAAGCTGGTTCCCGGCGGAATGTCGGAGTACATCCTGGTGCGCCCGGTCAATCAGCGCGACACTTTGAAGCTGCCCGACTCGATGGATGACGCGGACGGTGTGCTGGTCGAACCGACGGCGTGCGTGGTCAAGTCGCTAAGGCGCTCGAACCTCAAGCCCGGCGAATCGGTGTTGATCATCGGACTCGGCATCATGGGCATGATGCACATCAAGGTCGCGCGCCACATGGGCGCGGGAATGATCATCGGAGCCGATCTTTTCGAGAAACGCGCGCGATGGGCCGAGCAACTCGGCGCGGACGCTGGCGTCGTGGTCTCGGGCGACAACCTGGTCGAGCAGGTGCGCGAAATCACCCGGGGCGCGATGGCCGACGTGGTAATCGTAGGGCCGGGCACGCCCAAGGCGATGGCCACGGGAATCGCAGCCGCCGGTCCGGGCGCGACGGTCGTGCAGTTCACGGCGACCCCGGCCGACGACGAACTGCCGGTGCGTCCGCACGATCTCTACTTCAACGAAATCAAGCTCGTCCCGAGCTACTCATGCGGCCCTGACGACACTCGCGTTGCTCTTGACCTGGTCGAACGCGGGGTCATCAACGCGCGCGAACTTGTCACGCATCGTTTCCCGTTGTCCGAAATCACCACCGCCTATGCGACCGCGCAGAAGCCCGAAGCACTCAAAGTAATCGTCACGATGAACGGCGGACAACCCACGTGAGGCGCGCCACGCGTCAAGCGGCATCGGAGCCACCGATGCTGCGGGCGTTTCGCCGCAACTTCAGGTGGGAAGGGGTCGAAGTCGAGCCCTACAAGCTCTCGACCCATCGCGGGGGCGAGTTTTGCGGCGCGTCACGCCAAGTGCTGGTCGGCGCCAAAGGCGAACGCGTGAAATTCCATCTGCGCTACTTCGAGCTCGAACCCGGCGGATTCACCAGCCTCGAACGTCATCGCCATTCGCACGTGGTGATCGCGGTGCGCGGACGCGGCGTGGCCAGGGTTGCCGGCGAAACCGTCAGACTCTCACCGATGGACACGCTTTACATCGGTCCCGACCAGCCGCATCAACTCTCGGCGACGGGACGCGGAAAGTTCGGCTTTTTCTGTATCGTGGATGCCAAGCGCGACAGGCCGCGCCCAATCGAAGACTAAGTCCCGGCGGACTATCCGGCGCGCGGTCTTGGCCAGAAAGCAAGAAGGGGCGTCCGGAATATTTCCGAACACCCCTTTTTGAGCCCTTGCTCAGCGAGCGTTACGGCGTGCCTGCCGGGCTTGCCGCTGCCGCCGGAGCCGCCGCCGCCTTCTTCTTCATCACGTGATGATGCCGCACGTGGTGGTGCCACCGGCGTACACGGCGATGCGAAGCCATCGTCTTGGCCGCAATGGCCTCTGCACGATCCGCAGCCGCTTTCGCATCGCTGGCGGCCTGCTCGACGCGGCTCGCAGCCGCCTGAGCCGAAGCGGAAGCCTGCTCAGCCTTGGTGGCGGCAGCTTCAGCGCGCGACGCCGCCGAATCGGCACGATTAGCGGCATTGACAGCTTGCTGCGCGGGGTCGGGCTGATTCGAGGCACAGCCTGCCAGCAACGAAAGGGCTAATACAGCCCCGGCCAGCCCAACCAGTTTAGAAGTCCTTCTTAACCCTTCCATTCTCGTCCTCCTTGAGACTGACACGGTACTCGCCGAGTAACCACGCCAGACCTCAATTTTTTGTCATAAACCTCGATCAGCATGCAAGCTTACACAGCAGCAGATGCTATCGCAACGCAATTTGCCGCATCAGACGGGACGGACCCGGATAATTGTGCGCCTGCCGATATACGTGACACGCGATTAGTTATTTTGGACGTAGTTTTCACAGTTAGAATTCATCGCCAAAATCGCCCATTCCACCCATTCCACCCATTCCACCCATTCCACCCATTCCGCCCATGGGACCGCCCATCCCCATGCCAGGCATCGCGGGTCCCGGGGTCGCAGGCACTCCGGTTATGGACAACGGCTTGCTCGGCTTCTCCGCAATTGCGGCTTCGGTGGTGAGCAACATCGAGGATGCGCTCACAGCGTTCTCAAGCGCGACGCGGACGACCTTGGCCGGATCGATGATCCCGGTTTTGTAAAGCTGCTCGAACTCGCCGCTGGCGGCGTTGAAACCGAAATCTTCCTTGCCTTCGAGCACGGCGTTGAGAATGACCTCCGGCTCGCGTCCCGCGTTGGCCGCGATCTGCTTGAGCGGCTCGGCCATCGCGCGCGCCACGATATCCGCACCCGCCGCGCGTTCGGGAGAAAGCTTGAGTGTGCGCACCGCGCTTATCGCGCGCACCAGCGCCACACCGCCGCCCGGAACCACGCCTTCCTCAACCGCGGCGCGCAGCGCATTGACAGCGTCCTCGACGCGCGCCTTCTTTTCCCTCATCTCGATTTCGGTGGCTGCGCCGACTTTGAGAACCGCGACCCCGCCGCTCAGCTTGGCGAGCCGCTCCTGGAGCTTTTCGCGATCGTAGTCGGAAGTGGTCTCCTGTATCTGGGCGCGGATCTGCGTGATTCGCGCCTGGATGTCACTTTTCTTGCCGGCCCCGCCGATAATGGTGGTGTTGTCGCGATCGATAACGACGCGCCGACATCGTCCTAGATGCTTGAGGGTGAGGTTTTCAAGTTTCACGCCGAGCTCTTCGGCGACAAGCTCGCCGCCGCACAGGATGGCCATGTCGATGAGCATTTCCTTGCGGCGGTCGCCGAAGCCCGGTGCTTTAACCGCCGCGGTCTTGAGCATCCCGCGCAACTTGTTGACCACCATCGTTGCCAGCGCCTCGCCTTCGACGTCCTCGGCAATAACCAGCAGCGAACGGCCCGCCTGCGCAACCTGTTCGAGCAGCGGAACGAACTCGCGCAGGTTGGCGATTTTCTTTTCATAGAACAGGATGACCGGATCGTCGAGTTCGACGATCATCTTTTCGGGATTGGTGACGAAATAGGGCGAGAGATAGCCGCGATCGAAGCGCATGCCTTCGACCACGTCGAGTGAGGTCTCGATGGTCCGGCCCTCCTCGACGCTCATGACGCCCTCCTCACCAACCTTTTCCATCGCTTCGGCGATGAGAGCGCCGATCTGCGCGTCGCCGTTAACCGCCACCGTGGCGACCTGCGCCATGCGGTTTTTGACCGGCTTGGACATTTCCTTGACCGCGCCGGCCGCCGCCTCGAGCGCCGCTTCCATCCCGCGCTTGAGTTCGATTGGGGAAAATCCGGCTGCTAGAAGTTTCAATCCCTCGCGCACCATCGCGCGTGCGAGCACCGTCGCGGTGGTGGTGCCGTCGCCAGCGATATCGGCGGTTTTCTGCGCCACCTCGCGCACGATTCGCGCTCCGATATTCTCGAACTTGTCCTCGAGGTCGATCTCTTTGACCACTGTCGCCCCGTCCTTGGTCACGAGCGGCGAGCCGAAGCTTCTCTGGATAAGAACGTTGCGTCCTTTAGGTCCGAGCGTAACGCGCGCCGCCTCTGCGACCAAGGTCGCGCCGCGGACGATCCCGGCCCTTGACTTCTCGTGAAGCTCAACCATTTTGGCTGGCATCTACTCAGTCTCCATTCTCGAAAAATGCGGTTTCATGCCCCTGCCGACGCGCCACCCGCGCCGACAAGGCCGGACTGAAAGTTAAACACCCTGGCGCGCTTTGCAAGTGCCGCGCGCTTCACGCCACGGCCGAGACGTGCCACTATGCCACAGGAGGTTTACCTGTTTTGGCCGCCGAAGGCACGAATGATGGGCGCCGATGGCGCAGGTTCTTGGTTATACCGCTGGTTGCGTGCGCAGGCGCCGTTATCGGCGTAAGCGCCGCGGTCGGCTCCGATTCAATCACGCTCACAAAGCACACGTACAATGGCTGGGCGTCAGCAGCGGCGACCCGGCTTGCGCAGTCCCAAGACTTCGGCGAGGGCAAGCCTGTTTTGCCCTCCGAGGTCGAGAAATACATCGCGGTTTACTCCGCGATGCAGCGTAACCATCAACTCACAGTCGAACGGGCCGCGGCGCGCCAAGGGATGACGCTGCAACAGTTTCGCAGCCTGGAGTTCCGAATCGAGCGCGACCCAGCGGCCCACGAGCGAGTGCTTAAGGCACTGCGCAAAGCCGCGCAAAGCCGTAACTCGACAGATACCTCAAAACAGGGCCGGTAGGCGGAGCGCAGTCGCCGCAAGATCGGCCTGAAAAGCCAAAGGCGGGAGGAAGAGAAAACTCCCGCCCGCCTCTTTGTATCGCTCCGTCTCGCTGACCTTACTTGGTCACCGAGCTGGCGAAGAGAGCCTCCAGACGCGACACCGCGTCATTGGCCCTTCGCACAGAATCCTCCGCGCCCGACGCCGCGGCATTGGCCTGCTGCGCGGCGGCTTCGGCCTTGTTCGCGGCCGCCTCAGCCTGCTGCGCGGACGCCTCCGCCTTGGTCGCATCGGCTTGTGACCGATCAGTGGCCGCGTTGATTGTTTTCATATCCGGTCCGCAGGCGCTCAGGAACGATGCCATCGTGAGAACCCCGAGCAGTGCTGCCAACGTCTTCATCCTAGCTCACCTCCTACTGGCTCCAGTGTAACGCCCAGCTCTTGCTTGCTGTTTGGTGAGGGCGAAAGTCCACGCCCGTTTATCAGACCCGCCCATAGTTGCAAATCAATTTCGACGACGCAAGTCGGCGCATCGAACCTCAGTTCATTACCGGTCCGCACCGATCATTACCGGTCCGTACCGACTGACTAGGAAAGCTCCTTGCAGTTACATTTGGTCAGAAGGGATTGGCGCTCAGATTTCCCTGACCGGCGTGATCGTCGTTGCGTCCAACGGTCCGGGCGCCAATCGGCCGGAGCTTTTTCCTGATGCGCATTGGCCAGGAGCGCGGTATCATCACAATTCGATGGGCCTCGAAATCAGGGACGCCACCTTGGGCGATCTCGCGGCAATCGTGGAAATCGAGAAGCTCGCTTTCACGACGCCTTGGAGCCTGAGGTCGTTTCAGCGAGAACTATCGTTGCCGTTTTCCCGGTTGACCGTTGCCGTCGCCGACGACAACGGCGCCAAGCCGTCCCTGGCCGGATTTCTATGCCGATGGCTTATCGCGGAGGAATGCCACGTCTTGAACGTTGCTGTGCATCCCTCCTACAGGCGCCAAGGCGTCGGCGAGATGCTGATGACGGCAACGATCTCAGAGGCGCGGGCCAGGCATGCGGCGTTCGTAACTCTCGAAGTGCGGCGCTCGAACCTGGCGGCGCGGCAGCTTTACCGCAAGCTCAACTTCGAAGAACGACGTTTGAGACGCCACTATTACGGTCCCGGCGAGGACGCTATCGTGATGGAGCTTCGGCTCGACGGCAGTGCTCATCAAGGACAGTTATAGAACGCAGTTACAATGAAGCCGCCTCCCCGCAATTATGCGAGTGACAACTCGCTCAATTTCTGGCATAATGGTTTTCACCGGTGCAATGGGTAGTGATGATCCCTATTGGGACATCAACCGCTCCACTCTCAGGCCCGGTAAGAAAAGTGCCTAAGATAAAAATGAATTTGCCGTTCAAGAAGGGCGAGAAGGTCGTGTACCCGGCCCATGGGGTTGCCGTCATAGATGACATCCAGGTCCGAGTGATCTCCGGAACCGAACGCCGGTTTTATGTGCTTCGGATTCTTGGCACCGAAAAGATGACCATCATGATCCCGACTGAGAACGTTGAGTCGGTCGGTCTCAGGCGGGTTATCGGCAAAGACATGGTCGACAAGATCTACCGAATCCTCCGGCAGAAAAAGGTCGAAGTCGACTCGCAGACCTGGAACCGGCGCTATCGCGAATACACCGAGAAGATCAAAACCGGCTCTCCTCTTGAAATCGCAAAAGTGCTGCGCGATCTGCTGGTGCTGAAGGGCGACAAGGAGCTTTCCTTCGGCGAACGCAAGATGCTCGACACGGCACGAAGCCTGCTCGTCAAGGAGCTATCGATCGCGAAGGCGCATCCCGAAGAAAAAATCATGGAAGAGCTGAAGACGATCTTCGCCAATTAGCGCGCCTTCCAATTCCGCACTCTTTGGGCAAGGGCCGAGCAATCAAAGCTTGGCCCTTTTCTTTTGCTCGAAATTTCGCTCCGCTATAGGAACCCAATACGCCTTGCACATGCGAACCTCGGCAATAATCGTCGCAGCCGGAAGCGGCAGCCGCCTCGGCGCCGGCCAACCGAAGGCCTTCGTCACCCTCGGCGGGCGGACTCTGCTCGCTCATTCGCTGGCAACCGTCGCGGCGCTCAGGGAACTCCTCGAAGTTGTGGTCACGGTCCCGCCCGGGATGGAGACCGAGGCGCACGCCGAAGCGCGTCGGGCGGGGATGACGATTCCGGTCAAGGTTACCGCGGGCGGCATCGAGCGGCAGGACTCGGTCCGGATCGCACTTTCGCTCACCAGCGCGGAATCCGACCTAGTGGTGATCCATGACGCGGCTCGCCCGTTCGCGTCGCCAGCGCTTTTCGAACGATGTATCGAAGCCGCCGCACGTTCCGGCGGAGCTATTGCCGCAATTCCGGTCGCCGACACGCTCAAGCGCGTCGAGAAAAACCTTATCGCGGCGACCCTCCCCCGTGCGGGACTCTACCAGGCGCAGACGCCGCAGGCGTTCCACCGTCGGCTGCTGATCGACGCCCATGAGCGCGCCCGAGCCGCCGGCATTACCGCGACCGACGACGCCGACCTGGTCGAACGGCTTGGCAAACGAGTCGAGATTGTCGAAGCCGCGGCCCTGAATCTTAAGATCACAACCCCCTCCGACCTTCAGATTGCGGAGACCATAGCGGCCATGCTTGCGAAGTAGGGAACAGCGCCTGCGCACGTCGCGCGTTATTCGACGGTCCTGGGAGCCGGGTGCTGCGCCTCGCCGATTACGCCTTCGTTCAACGAACCCGAGCGAAAGCCGCGCAGATCAACCGCGACAAAGCGAAATCCTATCTTTTTGAACTCGCGATCGATGGTCTCGCGCAGTCTCGGCTGAAGCACGCGCTCGATTTCGGCGCTCTCCAGTTCCAGCCGCGCGACATCGCCATGATATCTGACGCGCACCACGCGAAAGCCAAGCGCGCGAAGCATCCGCTCGCCCTGTTCCACCTTGCGCAGGCCCTCGGGCGTTATCTCGGTGCCGTACGGAAAGCGCGACGAAAGGCATGGCGAGGCCGGACGATCCCAGGTTGGAAGGCCCAGCTCGCGCGATAGTTGGCGAATTCCGGCCTTGGCCAGTTCGACTTCGACCAGCGGATGGCGCACGCGGCGTTCCGCAGCCGCTTTCATCCCGGGGCGATAGTCGTGAAGGTCGTCAAGGTTGAGCCCGTCAACGATCTCGGAGATACCAAGTTCCGCGGCTTTTGCCTCGCAGACCGTGAAGAGGTTGCTCTTGCAGAGATAGCATCGGTGGATAGGATTGCTCGCGTAGCCGGGCACCTCGAGTTCATTCGATTCGACGAGCATGTGACGCGCGCCGATAAGCCGCGCCATCTCGATTGCCGAGCGGCGGTCTTCCTCGGGCATGGTTGGCGAAGTGGTCGTGAGCGCGAGCACGCGGTCGCCGAGGGTATCGTGGGCGACCTTCAGGACAAAGGTGCTGTCCACCCCGCCGGAAAACGCAACCATCACGCTTTCCATCGAGGCGAACACGGCTTGAAGCCGTTTGAGTTTTTCCGCCAGCTCTTCCATCGTCGCACTTACACGCTCAGATACCCTCGGCCTGGAACAGATCGGTCGTGAGATAACGCTCGCCGGTGTCGCAGAAGATCACCGCGACAAGCTTGCCCTTGCCGAGCCGTTTCGCGACCTGCATCGCGGCGTAACAATTGGCGCCGGAGGAAATCCCGACCAGCAGTCCCTCATGGCGCGCGAGGCGGCGCGTGTACGCGGCGGCGTCCTCGTCACTGACCGTGATTATCTCGTCGTAAACCTTCGTATCGAGGGTCTTGGGAACGAAACCCGCGCCGATTCCCTGGATCTTGTGAAATCCCGGCTCGCCTCCGGACAGCACCGGCGAGTTTTTCGGCTCTACCGCGATGATAAGCGGGCGGTTTTTCAAATTTTCGCGCAGATAACGTCCGACCCCGCTCACGGTGCCCCCGGTGCCGACTCCGGCAACGAAGGCGTCGATCCGTGAAAGCTGTTCGACAAGTTCCGGACCGGTCGTGCGATAGTGCATCTCCGGGTTGGCCGGATTGCTGAACTGTTGGGGCATGAAGTAGCCGGGATTCTCGCGCACCAGCTCTTCGGCCTTGGCGATCGCTCCGTGCATCCCGCGCGTGTCGGGCGTGAGCACCAGTTCCGCGCCGTAGGCGACCAGCAACGAGCGCCGCTCCTCGCTCATCGTGTCGGGCATCGTCAGAATGAGCCGGTAGCCCTTGACCGCCGCAACCAGGGCAAGCCCGATCCCGGTGTTTCCCGAGGTCGGCTCGACGATCGTGTCGCCCGGCTTGATCCTGCCAGCCTTTTCGGCCGCTTCGATCATCGCAAGGCAGATCCGGTCCTTGACGCTGCCGCCCGGATTGAAATTCTCGAGCTTGGCCCATACTTCGGCGTCGTCCGGGCCGGGAATCCGGTTCAGGCGCACGACCGGGGTATGCCCGATCAGTTCGAGCGGGGAGCTGACAACGCTTAACGGCATATTGGTGGATTCTAGCGTCAAATGCCCGCGGTTTGCGACTGGATGGCGGTCGGGCAAAAGGCGCGCGACGGCTATTGCGCGCCACGCGCGGTGGTTAGATTTCGTTAGCGCGATGCACGGCAATGGAAACCGCACACCCTCTGGCGAAAGCAGGCGAGCGCGCGTGCTCGTCATTTTCCCCGGCGCACTCGGCGACCTGATTTGTCTTGCGCCGACGCTCGACGCGCTCGCCCGCCGCCATCGCGGCGCCGAACTGGAGCTGATGGCGCGCCAGGAACTGGCCCGATTCGCGGTCGGGCGGATGGGGGTCGCGCGCGCCCACTCGATAGATCGGCGCGAGGTGAGCCAACTGTTCCGGGGCGACGAGCCCGACGCGGAGACACGGCGCTTCTTCGGATCGTTTTACCGAATCTATTCCTTCTTCAGCGCCGGCGATCCGGGCTTTCGCGCCGCGCTTGTGAAGGCCGCCGGTGGTCAGACCGTGACATTCCACCGCTTCCGCCCGGCGGGAAGCGGTCATGTTGCCGAGGCCTACCTGCGCGAGGTTGGCGAGCCATCAGGCCGCGTCGAGCCAAGGCTGGGTTTCTTCACCGCCGATCTGGAGTCGGCGGCGCGCCGTCTCTGGGGTCTGACCGAGGCGGGCAACTTCGTCGCAATTTTTCCAGGCAGCGGGAGCCCCGCCAAAAACTGGCCCGCCGAACGATTCGCCGCGCTCGCAAGCCAGCTCGCAAAAGAGAATCGCGTGCTGTTCGTGCTCGGTCCCGCGGAAGCCGGTCTGAAGCACGGAATCTTCGGGAAGTATCCGATCCTGAGCGGTCTCTCGCTCGGCACGGTGGCCGCGCTTGCGCGCTTCGCCTCGGCCTTTATCGGGGTCGATTCGGGCGTTTCGCATCTGGCCTCGGCTGCGGGAACGCCGGGTGTGGTTCTGTTCGGGCCGACCGACCCGGCGCGATGGCGTCCGTTGGGACGAGTCAAAGTGCTGAGACGCAACCCGATAGACATGATTGAACCGGCGGAGGTTATCGCGGCGCTGCGTCGGCTGCGCATGGTATGATTTACGTGGATCGTTCGCGCGAAGGCGAATCAATTCGGCTGAAATTCGTCTCAAGGCAGAGGCCGCCGTGGACGGCGGATGCGTGAAAACGCACTCCCGTCGCGCGCGAAGATGGTTACGTTGACTGTAAAATGGGCGTGGCGTAGCTTCACAATTACGCCTGCGCCCGGGTTGTTTTGGAGACAAAAGCCCGCATATCACGCCCGATCAATCCGCAGGTGAATGAAATGGGTAGCTTTCTCAAGACCACTGTTCTCCTTGGCGCTCTGACCGGCCTTCTGATGCTGCTGGGTGGGCTTATCGGCGGCTCACAGGGACTCGTGCTGGCCTTCGTTTTCGCGGCCGTGATGAACCTCGGGAGTTACTGGTTTTCGGACCGTATCGTGCTCGCTTCGTATGGCGCGCAAAAGCTCGACGCCAGCTCGGCGCCCGAGCTTTACTCGATCGTTCAGGAACTGTCGCAGGCCGCGCGCATCCCGATGCCGCGGCTATACATGATTGACACGGACACGCCCAACGCGTTTGCGACCGGTCGCAACCCGTCGCACGCCGCGGTAGCGGTGACGCGCGGGATCATGCGCATCTGCAACCGCGAGGAACTCAAAGGCGTAATCGGCCATGAACTGTCGCACGTCATCAACCGCGACATCCTGACCAGCTCGATCGCCGCAACGCTAGCGGGCGCGATCATGATGATCGGAACGTGGCTCCGATGGGGCGCAATCTTCGGCTTGGGCCGCGACGAAGAACGCGAGGGAGGCATCGCGGGACTTCTAATCGGTGCGATTGTCGCGCCGATCGCGGCTTCACTCATCCAGCTTGCGATTTCGCGCACCCGTGAGTATCAGGCCGACGCAAGCGGCGCGCGCCTGACCCACAATCCGCTTCTGCTCGCCAACGCGCTTCGCAAACTCGAGATGGCGAACGAGCAGCTTCCACTGCAGGACGCGAGCCCCGCAACCGCCCATCTTTTTATCGTCAATCCGCTTAGCGCCAAGGGACTTACCCGGCTGTTCTCGACCCATCCGCCCATCGAGGAGCGGATTCGGCGGCTGGAAGCGATGGCGGGAAAGGCCTGAGGAGGAGGGATCCGATGCCTGAAGAGGGCGAAGAGAAAGGCAGAGGCTTCAAGGTTGAAGACCGCCGTCGTTTCTCTCCCGAGGGGGAACTCAAGCCCGAGTATCGTTCCGAGCACAAGGCCGGTCCCGCCCAGACTGCGAGAAAGGCTGCGGCGGCGGGCGTCGCCGAGGAAGCCGCCGCAGTCCGGCAGGCGGAGGCCGAAGCCGAGGTCGCGGCCGAGGCTGCTTACGAGGGCTCACGCGACACTATCACCTTCGCCAGCTTTATCGTCGGGCTCTCAACCGAAGCGCTCGCTTTTCTGGGTGAGATGCCGAATCCTGCGACCGGAGAGCGTCAGGCGGACCTCAAAGCCGCCGAGCAGATTATCGATATCATCGGGATCTTGCGTGAAAAGACGCGGGGGAATTTGGATAGCGACGAAGAGAGCCTGATGGATGCGATTCTCTTCGATCTGCGGATGAAGTACGTTGAAAAGGCGCGATCTCCGCTACGCTGAGAGATACGCGCCCGATACGATGCGCAATAGATTTTTCCCGCTTCTCGTTTTGTTGTGTGCCGCCTTCGCTTCGACAAGCGCGCTTGGCGCTCAAAATGGCAAGGACCGCAGGTTCTGGACCGAGCTTCCGGCCGGACATACCCAGAAGGTCGAAGGACTGCCGGACTTCGTGACTCTGGCGGCCAGGCTAAGCCCTGCCGTCGTTAATATCTCGACCGAAGAAGCGGCCAAGACCTCCGAGCAGCAGCCCGGCGCGGGCGGCAGCCCGTTTGGCCAGTTTTTCGGGCCTCCGCAGCCGACCCGGAGCCTTGGCTCCGGATTCATCATCACCAAGGACGGCTACATCCTGACCAATGACCACGTCGTCGCGGACGCAACCCGGATAACGGTCACCACCAAGGACGGCGAGCAGTACACTGCCAAGGTCATCGGCCACGACGAAAAGAGCGACATCGCGCTCATCAAGATAACCCCCAGACACGACTTGCCGGTCGCTCCGCTCGGCAACTCCGACGACATCAAAGTCGGCCAGTGGGTGATGGCGATCGGAAACCCCTTCGGTTTCGACCACTCCGTGACCGTGGGAATCGTCAGCGCGAAGGGGCGCTTCATCCCGGGCAACTACGACGACTTCATCCAGACCGACGCGTCGATCAACCCGGGCAACTCGGGCGGTCCGCTTATCGCTCTGAACGGCGAAGTTATCGGCGTCAACTCGGCGATCTACACGCGCACCGGAATCAGCATGGGGATCGGTTTTGCGATCCCAATCAATATCGTAAAGCAGGAACTCGACCAGCTTCGCAGCAAGGGCCGAGTCGAGCGCGGATGGCTTGGCGTTTACATCCAGCGCATCACCCCCGACCTCGCGCAGTCGCTCGGCTTGAGCGCGCCCAAGGGAGCGCTGGTTGCCGAAGTGCTGAAGAACGGCCCCGCCAGGGAAGCGGGCATCAAACGCGGCGACGTGATCGTCGCTTACGACGGTCATCCGGTCGACGATTCGCGCTCGCTGCCGCTGATGGTGGGACGCACGCCCATCGGAAAAACCGCGACGCTTAAGATAATCCGCAACGGCAAGCCGATGGATCTCAAGGTAACCATCAAGCCGTCGCAGGAGGCGGAGCTTGCCTCGCTCGAAAGCCCTTCAAAGCAGGAGCCGTTCGGCACCGCTTCCGCCTTCGGATTGTTCGTAAAGGATTTGAACCCCGAGCTTGCCAAGCAGATGGGACTGCGCGAGCGCCACGGGGTGGTGATCTCCTCGGTCAAGCCGGGCAGCAGCGCGGATGACGCGGGGCTTCAGGCGCGTGACATTATACTCGAGGTCAACCGCAAAAAGGTTGGCGACGTGAAGTCCTATCAGCAGGCGATTACCGCGGGAAAGGGGAAAATCCTGCTCCTGCTCGTTAAGCGCGGCGACAATACGATCTACGTCGCGCTGAAACCGAAAGCCTGAAGGACCGAGGCGAGCCGGCACTACCCAGGCTGTCGATGTCGTTCAAGCGGATTCTAAAGATCGCGCTGCTGTCCGCGGTGGCCGTGCTTTTGTTCACGATCCCGCCGGGGATCTATTTCTTCTCGCGCTACTATGACTCGCTGGAGGCGGAAGTCGTCGCCCGCTTCTCGGGCAAGCGATGGAACATTCCCTCGCGCATCTATTCCGACTCGACCATCCTGTATCCGGGCCAGAACCTGAAGGATCTGGGTTTCTTCCAGCGCCTGGCGCGCCTGAACTATCACCGGGTCGCACCGGGGGCCGTCAGCGCGCGCGGCGAATACAGCTATGACGAAAAGACCGGCAATCTGGAAATTTTCCTGCACAGCTTTTCCTACCCCTACCGCGATTTCGCCGGCGAGCTGGTGCGGATAAACCTGTCCACCAACCGGGTGATCCAGTCCATCCAGGACGTCGGATCGGGCCGCGCCATCTACTCGACCGAACTGGAGCCCGAATTGATAGGGGGCATCTTTCAGGGCAACTGGAAGCAGCGCCGGATCGTGCGTCTCAGCCAGGTGCCGCCCGCCTTCATCGACGCCATCCTCGCCGCCGAAGACCATCGCTTTTACGAACACGGCGGGCTCGATTTTCTACGGATCATCAAGGCCGCGTGGGTCGATCTGATCAGCCGACACATCCGCGAAGGCGGCTCGACGCTGACCCAGCAGCTCATGAAGAACTTTTTCCTGACCAACAAGCGCACCTTCAGCCGCAAGATAAAGGAAGCGCTGATGGCGCTGATTGCCGAGCATCTTTACTCGAAGCAGGAGATCCTCGAGCTCTACGTCAATGACATCTATCTCGGGCAGCGCGGACAGGAAGGCATCTACGGCATCTGGGAGGCGTCGGAGTACTACTTCTCACGCGAACCGCGCGATCTGACGATTGCCGAGATGGCGACCATCGCCGGAATGATCTCGGCGCCGAACCGCTTCAACCCACTCAAGCACCCCAAGGCCGCGACCTTCCGGCGCAACGAGGTGCTGCACCTGATGGTCGCCGACGGCTATATCAGCGAACCCGCCTATCAGCAGGCCGTCGCCGAGCCGCTCCATGCGCGCGAGACGTTCGCCGAGAGCAACGACGCCCCGTATTTCATCGATTATGTAAAAAGCGAACTGGCAACGCGCTATCCGCCCGAGGTGCTGACCGACGAGGGACTGCGCATCTTCACCACGCTCGACGTGCATACCGAGAAGCTCGCCGAGGCGGCGGTCAAGCGCAATCTCGACGACCTGGAAACCAGGTACAAGTTTGTGCGCTTGCGCGAGAAAAAGGAGCCGCTCGAAGAGTGCCTGCTCGCGCTCGAACCGCAGAGCGGGAAAATCCGCGCGATGGTGGGTGGACGCAGCTACAGGATAAGCCAGTTCAACCGCGTCACCCAGTCCCGCCGCCAGCCCGGCTCGGCGTTCAAGATCGTGACCTACGCGGCCGCCTTTCAGGAAACCCTTGACGGCGGTCCCTACCAGTTCCTGCCCACCAGCTATATCGACGACGCGCCGTTCACCTGGCAGTACGGCGACATGCAGTGGACGCCGAAAAACTACAAGGACCGCTACTTTGGCCGCGTCACGCTCGAATTCGCGCTCCAGGAGTCGCTCAACAGCGCCGCCGCCCGTATCGCCAACGCGATCGGGCTCGACAAGGTGCTCGCGATGGCGCAAAGGCTTGGCTTCGGTAAGCTGCCACCCTATCCGTCGATCGTCCTCGGCGGTATCGAGGTGACGCCAATGCAGCTTGCGCAGGCTTACGCGATTGTCGCCAACGACGGAATGAAGGTTCAGCCTTACGCGATCACGGCGGTGGTCGATGAGAACGGCCACGTGATCGAAGGCCACGAGTTCAAGGCCGAGCAGGTACTCTCGCCGCAGGTGGCCTATATGATGCAGTTCATGTTCGAGCAGGTGATCAATCACGGCACCGGCTATGGCGCGCGCGCGATGGGCTTCACGCGGCCCGCGGCCGGCAAGACCGGCACCAGCAACGACGACAACGACGCCTGGTTCGTCGGCTTCACGCCCAACCTGCTCGCGGTTGTATGGACCGGCTTCGATCAGAAAGAGCCGCTCGGCCTAACCGGCGCGCAGGCTTCGCTGCCAGCGTGGACGATGTTCATGAAGGATGCCACCGTATTGCGGCCGTTGGCTGATTTTACCGTACCGCCCGGTCTGGTCGACGAAAAAGTTGACCCGCTTACGGGATGCAAGGCGCCGCCCAACTATCCAATGACTATCGAAGGCGTGTTCCCGGCGAGTCTGGCTCCGACCAGGATTTGCCCGCCGTTGACGGCCCCGCTTCCGGTCAACTCGGCCAACCATTCGATGCCCGCGGCGCCAAATCCGATGACGGATCCGAACGACTGATGACGGCGCGGCGAATCGAGCCGGACTGCCCGCTCCTGGCCCGGGCAATTGTTGCCGGATGGGTCCTTCTGGCTGCTCCGATCATCGCTCGCGCCGCGGTCGGCAGCGCGGACCGGGCGCGCGCAACGCGGCTTGTGGGTTTTCGGGAGGAAAATATCGGCCCCGAGGACCTTCCCTCGCCGACCGCAACCCCGACACCAGAGGCCTCGCCCGCCGCGCAGAACGGCGCCGATTCATCGCCGTCCGCCGCGCCGCCGGCCATGGCGCCCGAAGCCGCCCCATCGCCCAACCCGCAAGCTTGGCCACCGGACGCGGCCGAAGCCAGCCCGGTGATACCTCCAACTCCCGCATCCGGCGGACAGGAGGGCGCGGCACTGCCGGGTGCGGCTGGCGCGGAGCCGTCCTCGGTTCCCACCGAACTCGCGCCGCTTGGGATCGGCCAGATGACGCCGACGCTCCAGATAAGCAATGCCTCGCTGCGGCCGCTTGTCGCGAGCGCCGCCACGCCCGCGCTCGCCGCCTCGCTGCGGATGACCGACCGGGCCCGCAAGAACATCCTTGACGGCCGGCCCGACGATGCAATCCAGCTACTGAGCCGCGCGGTTTCGATCGATCCGGGCAATTCCTATGCATACTTCTACCTGGGACGCGCATGGCTCGCGAAGAAGAATTATTCCCAGGCGGTAACTTTCTTTAACCGTGCCGAGATGGCGTTCGCGTCGAATCCGGACTGGCTCGGCGAGACGCTCGCCTTCGAAGGCCTGACCTACGAGCAATGGGGCCAGCCGCAGCAGGCCGAGAAGGAATACGCCCAGGCGCTGCAGGCGACCCCCGGCAACCTGATGGCACGAGTCGGATACACGCGGCTCACCGTGAACAGTGCCCCGCCACCCGAAGTTGCCGCCCCGGCTCCGTCCGGTTCGGAAGCGGTCCCCGCGCCGAGCGAACCGCCGGCGCCGCCCCCTCCGGCTGAACCGCCTCCGCCGGCGGACTGAAGCTTTGCGCCGCCGGCAAGAGTCGTTATTTTCATTGTGACGACCGCCGGAATTCGAGAGGCTGACCGTGCTTATTCTGGGAATCGAAAGCTCGTGCGATGACGCCGCGGCCGCGGTTATCGAGACCACCGTTGCGGGCCGCGTCCGCGTGCTTTCCAGCGCCGTCGCCAATCAGGACGACATCCACCGCGCCTACGGCGGAATCGTCCCCGAGCTTGCCTCGCGCAATCACGTGGTCACGATCCTGCCGGTTATCGAGCGCGCGCTCGAAACCGCCGGCCATCGGCTTTCGGATATCGACGGTATCGCGGTGACGCGCGGGCCGGGACTGGTCGGTTCGCTGCTGGTCGGACTGATGTGCGCGAAGGGGATTGCGCACAGTCTGGGACGCCCGATGGTCGGGGTCAATCATATCGAAGGGCATCTTCTCGCGCCGATGCTTGAGCACGAAGTCGCGATGCCCTATCTCGCGCTGGTCGTTTCGGGCGGCCATACTGCGCTGTTCGTGGTCGAGGATTTCGGCCGTTACCGGCGGCTTGGCTCGACGCGCGACGACGCCGCAGGCGAGGCGTTCGACAAGGTCGCCAAGCTGATGGGGCTCGGTTATCCGGGCGGCAAGGTGATCGACGATCTCTCCCGCACCGGAAATCGAAAGAGCGTCCGGGTGCCGCGCGCGCGGATAAAGAACGCGCCGATGGACTTCAGCTTCAGCGGGGTCAAGACTGCGGTCGCGGCTTTCCTTGCGAGCGAGGCGGCCGAAACGACCGCGCCCGCGGACCTTGCCGCGAGCTTTCAGGAAGCGGTCGTCGACATGCTGATCCGGCCCACGATTGAGGCCGCGCACGCAACCGGCGCGGGCACGGTCGCGCTGACCGGAGGCGTGGCCGCGAACTCGCGCCTGCGCACGCGCCTTGTTCAAGCGCTCGAAGCCGAAGGCTGCCGCGTCGTCGCGCCCTCGCTCAAGTACTGCACCGACAACGCCGCTATGATTGCGATTGCGGGCAGCTACCGGCTGCTTCGCGGCGAGGCCGATCCTCTCGACATCGACGCCCAGGCGAACCTCGCGCTTTAGGCCGTGCCTCGGCGGAAAATTGGCCTTCCAGCGCGCGGCGAATCCGGTTCCGAAGCCGTCGTCTCACCTTTAGGCGCGACCTTGGCGGTCGTAGGCGTCACGCCGAGCAAATCCAGGGGACAAAACTTTCTCGTTCAGCCCGCGATTGCCGAACGAATCGTCGCGGCAGCCGAACTTTCCCCGCGCGACGAAGTCGTTGAGATAGGCCCGGGCCTTGGAATCCTTTCCGAGCGGATCGCGGCGCGCGATATCGGACGGCTCACGCTGGTCGAACTCGATCGCGAGCTTGCGACGCGGCTCAAACGGATGTTCGCGGGCGATTTGCGGGTGCGCGTCGTTCAGGGCGACTTCGTGCGCGCTGATTTGAAGGAGATTTTCGAGCGGCCGCCGGTCAAAGTAGTCGGAAACCTGCCGTTCAACGTCGCCTCCGCGATATTCCGCCGTCTCTGCGATGCGCATCGGAGGATCTCCACGATGGTCCTGATGTTCCAGCGCGAAGTCGGCGAACGGATGCGCGCCGCGCCGGGAGACAGGGGCTACTCGGCGCTTTCGGTTTTCGCCGCGCTCTACTGGCGAATCGATTTGCACTTCCGCGTCGCGGCGGGAAACTTCTTCCCCAGGCCCAAGGTCGACGCGGAAGTGCTTCGGTTGCGCGCGATACCCCATCTTCTGTTCGCGCCCAAGGAAGAATCGGCCGTGGCCGCGACGGTGCGCGCGTGCTTCTCCTCGCCGCGAAAGAAAATACGAAATTCCCTCGCAAGCGGGCTTGGGATTGAACCGCGCGAGGCCGCCGCGTACCTGGAGCGCGCGCGAATCGACAGCACGCTTCGTCCCGAATCGCTTTCCGCCGAGGACTTCGTTAGGCTTGCGCGCGCTCTCGTGGAGACGGGCGCTCTCAGTCCTGACAAAATGGGAACCCGCGATGCCTGAACTGCCGGAAGTCGAGTCGCTTCGAAGCCTGCTCGACCGCTCGGTCGCCGGGCGCACGATTGTCGGCGGCCGAATCGGAAAAAAGCCGCTTCGCCGCCGTGTCACGCGCGACTTTATCGCAGACGTCAAGGGCCGGCGCATCGAACGCGTCGCCCGCCGCGCGAAATACCTGCTTATCGAGTTGAGCGGCGGACTCGTAATCGTCGCGCATCTCGGAATGAGCGGCAGCATCACCCATCGCGACGCCGTCGCCGGCTCCTTCGGTCTCGACCCGAAGCACGATCACGCCGAGTTCGCGCTCGACAACGGCACGCGGCTCGTCTTCAACGATCCGCGCCGCTTCGGAATTCTGCGCCTGATGGACCGCGCGAGTCTTTCGACGCTCAAGGAACTGAGCGCCCTCGGTCCAGAACCGCTCGGCAGTGATTTCACGGCCGATTATCTCGCGGACAAGGCGCGCGGACGCAAGGTCGCGATCAAGAACCTGCTGATGGACCAGCGGATCGTCGCCGGGGTCGGCAATATCTATGCCTCCGAGATCCTGCTGCGCGCCGGAGTGCGCCCGACCCGGCGTTCGGCGCGCGTCACCCGCGCCGAAATCGAAAGAATCGCCAAAGCCGTGCCGCAAGTGCTTGGCGAGGCGATCGAGGGCCGTGGAACGACCTTCAGAAACTATCTCGATTCGCGCGGCGAGCCAGGCCGCTTCGCGACGAAGCTCCTGGTTTACGGTCGCGAGGGCGAGTCCTGCGTCAAATGCGGCACCCCGATCCGGAGGGTAATTGTCGGCCAGCGCGCGAGCTTCTATTGCCCGAAATGCCAGCGATAAGGCCGAAAAATCGTCGCGCCGGAAATGCGACCCGATGGCGCCAGCGCCGTGGCGATCATAAACTCGGGCATCAGGGCCATGGAGCTGAAGATTCGCACAGACTCCCGCATTACTCTGCTTGACGTGACCGAGAAGGTTAACCAGGCAGTGGCGCGAAGCGGCGTCAAGACGGGGCTCTGCAATCTTTTTGTTCCGCACACGACGGCGGGCATTATTGTGTCGGAAAACTGGGATCCCGACGTGACCCGCGACATGCTCGCGCAGTTGGAAAAAATCGTCCCGCGCGACGGCGGCTATCGTCACGGCGAGGGCAATTCGCAGGCGCATATCCTGTCCGCGATGGTGGGCGCTTCGATCAATATCCCGGTGCGAAACGGGCGTCTTGCGCTCGGGCGATGGCAGGGCGTGATGTTCGCCGAGTTCGACGGGCCGCGTGAGCGCGGGCTTAGCGTAACGGTGGTGGCGGCGGAGGAGGAGCGGTGAGCTGATGGCGGCTGAAATTCCCGGATGGCTCGGCGGATTGTTCGCCTTTCTGGTCGGTGCAAGCGTCGGAAGTTTCGTCAACCTGGTTGCCTATCGGCTTCCGCGCGACATCTCGATCGTGAACCCGCGCTCGTTCTGCGAGAAGTGCAACCGCCAGATCCCGTTCTGGGCGAATATCCCGATCCTCGCCTATATCGGGCTTCGGGGGCGATGCCTGATGTGCGGGGCGAGCATCCCGTTCCGCCATTTCATGGCCGAGTTCTCGCTGGCGATTATCGCGCTGTACCTGTATTTCAGCTTTCCGCTGGGCGACGCGTTCGCGCGCTTCGTGCTCTGCGCGGCGCTCTTCACGATTTCGCTCATCGACTACGACTGGCGGCTCATCCCGAACCTGATCACGTGGCCGGGAATACCGCTCGGCGTGCTCGCCGCGACCTTCCTGATGCCTGAGGTCGGCCTCAAGCATTCGCTGCTCGGCGTCGCGATCGGATGGGGTTTCTTGTTCGTGACCGGCGAACTCTATTTCTGGCTGCGCGGGCGAGAGGGTGTTGGGATGGGCGACGTGTGGCTGCTCGGGATGGTCGGCGCGTTCCTCGGATGGCAGGGGGCGCTGTTCACGCTCTTCGCGGGCTCCATCCTCGGCGCAGTGGGCGGAATCCTTGCGGCGATCTTCGGCAGCGCGCCCGAGCCTCCGGTTGCCGAAGGCGCCGCCGAGACCGGCGAAAGCGAAGTCTCGTTGCTCCAGACCGCCGTGCCTTTCGGTCCGTTCCTCGCGCTGGCCGCGGGATTCTTCGCGCTCTTTCAGCCGCAACTTGTGCGCTGGTATCTTGGCGGCTGATGGGTCGCGGACTGTTTATCACGCTCGAAGGCGTCGAAGGCTCGGGCAAGACCACGCAGGCGGGACGCTTGGCGGAGACGTTGCGCGCAGGAGGCCGCCGCGTGATCGTTACGCGCGAGCCCGGCGGAACCCGCGCCGGGGCCGCTATCCGAGAAATCTTTCTTGACCCGGCCGTCTCGCTCAACGTCGCCGCCGAACTTCTGCTGGTCCTTGCCGATCGCGCCCAGCACGTATCCGAAAAGCTCAAGCCCGCCGTCGAAGCGGGCGAGATAGTCATATCGGATCGTTATTCGGATTCGACCACCGCCTACCAGGGCTATGGCCGCGGCTTCGACCTGAGACTGCTCGGCGAACTCAACCGGCTCGCGACGGCCGGGATGACGCCGGACCTGACGATCGTGCTCGATTGCCGGGTGGAAACGGGGCTTGCGCGCACGCGCGAGCGCGCCCGGGCGTCGGCGCATCATTTCGACCGCTTCGAGGGCGAGGAAATCGCCTTCCACGCCCGCGTGCGCGAGGGGTTTCTCACTATCGCGCGCGGCGAGCCCGAGCGCGTCGTGGTAATCGACTCCGAACGTCCGCTCGCGGAGGTCTCCGCGGACATTCTCAGGCAGGTTGAAGCACTTCTGGCGCGACGATGCCTCTGAACGCCCTTTTCGGCCATCGCGACGTTTACGAGCGGCTGCTCGCCGAACTCGCCTCGCGCCCCTCGCATGCGTATCTGCTGAGCGGTCCGCGCGGTATCGGCAAATCGCTTGTCGCCTCCGCGCTGGTCCATAGCCTCGTATGCGAGCGTTCGCCGGGCGCGAGGTTCTGCTGCACGCCGGAGCGATGCGCGACGCGCGCGCTGGCGGCAGCGTCCGAGCGGGCGCGCGCGAAAACCGCATCCGAAGCGTGCGAATGCTGCCCCGGATGCGTCCAGGTCGCATCGGGAGTCCATCCCGACGTGCTCCAGATTCGCCGCGCCGAGGGCCGGAGCGACGTGCTGATCGAACAGGTGCGCGACATGATCGCGCAGCTCGGGCTCAAGCCGGCGCGGGCGCCGATGCGCCTTGCGATCCTCGACGATGCCGAAACACTGAACGTCCCGGCCCAGAATGCTCTGCTGAAAACGCTCGAAGAGCCGCCCGGCCACGCGATTATCTTTGTGATAACCGCAAGCGAACGCGCCCTGCTCGATACGGTCCGCTCGCGGCTTAGGCTGGTCCGCTTCCGGGCGCTTACGGTCGAGGAAATCGAGCAACTGCTCGTCTCACGAGGTGTCGAGGCAACCCGCGCCCATGCGCTTGCGCGGCTTGCCCGTGGAAGCGCGGCCCGCGCGCTGACGATGATCGAGGGCGAAGAGCCGCCGACTCGCGCTATCCTGAACGCGCTCCGCCATGCTCGCGCCATCGATTTTTCCCGCGCGCAGGCCCTTGCCCAGGAGTTCTTTTCCTCGCGTGAACAAGCCGCGGATACCTTCGAGTTGATCGCCCGGCTGCTTGAAGAAATACTATGCTATAAGCTGTGTGGGGCCGGCTTTGCAGCTTCGTCGTCGGACGCGGTGCAATTGGGCGAGCTTGCCGAAGTTTTCGGGCTCGATGCGCTGCTCAAAAGCATCGAGGCTGCCGTAAAGGCGCACGCCGCGGTTGAGGGGATGGCGAATTCGAGGCTCCAGGCCGAGCAACTGTGGATGGCCGTGGGACAAGCGGCGCGTAACGAATAGTGGCTAACAATATCGACCCTTTTCAGACCGCCGAACCCGCGCCGAGGATCGTCGCGGTGAGCCTTCAGCGCGCGGGCCATCTTTACAACTACCTCGCGGGCGACCTCGGCCTGCGCCGCGGGGAACTGGTGGTGGTCGACGGCGAAAACGGCCCGCAGGTCGCGACGGTCGAAATCGAACCGCACGAACCCGCGCTTACGCTCGACCTGTCGGCGCTCAAGCCGGTGATGCGTCGGGTCGAAAGCGCCGACCTTGCCGCCGAAGAGGCCAACCTGGAGCGCGAGGCGCGCGCGCGACGCCTATGCCTGGAACGTATCCACGAACGCGGCCTGCCGATGAAGCTGGTGCGGGTCAGCTACGCCTTCGACGGGCGCAAGGCAATCTTCTATTTCACCGCCGAGAACCGAGTCGATTTCCGCGACCTCGTGCGAGATCTCGCTTCCGCGCTTCGCGTGCGCGTCGAGATGAAGCAGATCGGCGCGCGCGACGAAACCAAGGTCACCGGCGGACTTGGTCCGTGCGGACGCGAACTGTGCTGCTCGTCTTGGCTCAGGGATTTCGAGGCCGTAACGGTCAAGATGGCGCGTGAGCAGGGGCTCGCGCTCAATCCGTCGCGCCTGGCCGGGATGTGCGGGCGGCTCAAGTGCTGCCTCAGGTACGAGTACGCAACCTACGTCGAACTGCGCAAAGGCCTTCCCGCCGCCGGCAAGCGCGTCCAATCCGTAAAGGGCAACGGCAAGGTCCTGCGCCAGAACATCTTCAAACAGACGGTGCTGGTCCAGCGCGACGACGATGGCGGTGTGGTCGAAGTGGCGCTCGAAGATCTCGTCGCGTCGCGCCCGCCCGGCCGTCCCGCTTCGTGAGCGCACGCTCCGTCAGTCTCTGCGATTGATCAACGCCGATGGCCGAACGAATACACATCACGACGGCGATCTTTTACAGCAACGGTCCGCCCCACGTCGGACACGCGAGCGAGGCCTTCGCGACTGACACGTTCGCCCGTTACTTCCGCCGAAAACTCGGGAGAAAGAACGTCACCTTCGTAACCGGCACGGACGAGCACGGCGACAAGAACCTGCGCGCCGCAACCGCCCAGGGGCTTGCGCCCAAGGCGTTCGTCGATCGAATCGCCCAGGCTTTCAGGGACGCATTCGCGACGCTCAATATCAGCTACGACTTCTTCGTGCGCACGACCGACCCGGTGCATGAAAAGTTCGTGCAATCGATGCTCCAGGGCGCTTACGACAAGGGCGAAATCTACTACCGCGATTACCAGGGCTTGTACTGCGTGGGATGCGAGCGGTTTTACACCGAGAAGGAACTCCTGCCTGGAAACCTGTGCCCCGCGCACAACACGCCCGCCGAACTGATCACCGAAGGCAACTACTTTCTCAGGCTCGAAAAATATCGCGAACAGATCCGCCAGCACGTCCTCTCGACGCCCGATTTCATCCGCCCCGAGCGCTACCGCAACGAGGCTCTCAACATGCTCGGCGAACCGCTCGAGGATCTCTGCATCTCGCGGCCGAAGGCGCGGATGGACTGGGGTATCGAACTGCCGTTCGACAGCAATTACGTAACCTACGTCTGGTACGACGCGTTCTGGGCCTATCTGAGCGAACTTCCCGCGACCGACAAGGCCGCGCTTGCCGAAGTGCTTCCGGTCTCCGAGCATTTTATCGGCAAGGATATCCTGAAGACCCACGCCGTGTACTGGCCCGCGATGCTGCTCATTGCCGGACTCCCGCTCTATCGCCATCTGAACGTCCACGGATGGATGAACTTTCGCGGCGAGCGGATGTCCAAGAGTTCAGGGAATATCCCGGACCCGCTCGAATACGAAAAGACTTACGGGCCGGACGTCCTGCGCTACTTCCTGATGCGCGAAGTGGTGTACGGGCTTGACGGCGACTTCACCGAGGAGCGCCTGATCGAACGCTACAACGCGGATTTGGCGAACGACCTCGGCAACCTGACCAGCCGGGTGCTCTCGATGGCGGCGCGGTACTGCGAGGGCGAAGTCCGCGCCGCGCCGGGCGCCGCGCGCGAGGACGTCGATAGCGCGATAATCCAGGCGTTCGAATCAGCGCCGGCGCGGGTCGGAGAATTCGTCGAGGAATTGTCGTTCAATCGCGCGCTGGAAGCAATTTGGCAGGCGCTCGACGCAGCCAACAAGTACATCGTTGCAACCGAGCCGTTCAAACTGGCGAAAAAAGAGGACGCCAGGCCGCGCGTCGCGCGGATCCTTGCGAACCTGCTCGAAGGACTTCGCGTCACGGCCGACATGCTCGAACCGTTCATGCCCGCGACTGCGGCGAAGCTCGCCGATCTGCTCCAGGCTGACGAAGCGACGCTTCGCGCGCCGTATGGAACGGGGTTAAAGCCGGGCCATCGCGTGAAGCCGCCGGTTGCGCTCTTTCCTCGGATCGAGAAACCCAAATAGGGCTAGCGTCGCGGGCGCGCACGCGCGATGCCTTCCACGATGACGGCGATTATCGACAGCCATTGCCATCTCGCCGACCCCAAGCTCATCGCCGAAGCCGACGCGGTAATCGAACGCGCGCGTCAGGCGGGCGTGACAACGATTATTTCTGTTGGCGCGATCGGAACGATCGAGACCGACCGGCTGACCGTTGAGCTCGCCGAGAAGCATCCGAACGTCTTCGCCGTAATTGGAGTGCATCCGCATGACGCGAGCGCCGCCGACCCCGCGCGTATCGCGGCGCTTCGCGAGCTTGCGCGCTCGCGCAAAGTCGTTGCAATCGGCGAGAGCGGCCTCGACTTCTTCTACATGCATTCGCCCGCCGACGCGCAGGAAGCCTCGCTGCGGCGCCACCTGGAACTGGCCGACGAACTGGGACTGCCGATCGTGATCCATTGCCGCGACGCGGAAACGAAACTCGTCGAGATAATCGGTGAAAGCGGGATGCCCGCGGCGGGCGGCGTGATCCACTGCTTCACCGGCAACGCGGCCGCCGCGCGCGAGTTCGTGCGATTGGGCTTTCATATCTCATTCTCCGGCATCCTGACCTTTAGAAACGCCGGCACACTGCGCGAGGCCGCCCGCGAGGTGCCCGAAGACCGGCTGATGGTCGAAACCGACGCACCGTTCCTCGCTCCCGAGCCATATCGCGGCAAGCGCAACGAGCCCGCGCTGGTCGTCAAGACGCTGGAGAAGCTTGCGGAGTTGCGCGGCGTCGAGCCGTCGCGGATGGCGTCGATTACCGCCGCGAATACGCGCCGCCTGTTCCGGATTCCCGAGCGTTCGGCCTGAGGAACGCGCTGGCCGGGACGTGACGCGAGACCATCGACGTTCCCGCATCTCGCCGCAAGAGCGCGAAAGCCCTTCCCGGGGCGCGCACGGCTTCACGCATGGCCGGATGCGGGGTTATAGGTCTACGAAATGGCTTCGCGCGCGACTGAAATCAAAATACCGGTTTCGTTCGAAGAGGCGCTTCGCCGCCATGAACGCGAGATCATGCGCTTCCTGCTTCGAACCACGCGCGATCGCGAGGACGCGCTCGATCTTTTCCAGGAAACCTGGCTTCGCGCGTACCGAGCCTATCCGCGGCTCGACCCGGACGCGAGCCTGCGCCCGTGGCTGTTTCGAATCGCCTCGAATCTCTGCCGCAACCGGATTCGCGATCTTGCCCGCCGCGGTCGCGTCTTCGCGGACGGCGATTACCCCGATCACGAGCGCCCGCGCGACGCCGACGGCGGCACAGGCGGGTTCGATCTGAGGCGTGCGATAGCCGCGCTTCCGGCGCGCCAGGGCCAGGCGTTCGCGATGCGGAAATTCGTCGGGCTCGAATATCGCGAGATAGCCGAAGCGCTCGGATGCTCCGAAGACAGCGTGCGGGCGAACGTTTACCAGGCGGTGAAAAAACTCAAGCCGCTCAGATGACCACGATGGATTTCGAAAAGGAATTGAGAGAATTTCCAACCGGCGGCTCCGGCGACGAAACCATGCTCGACCTTGCGCTTGCCGAAGGGCGACGGCGGCTTTCGCGCGCGCTCAAGCGGGTCGCGCGTCCGCGGGCGAGAGTCGGCGAAATCGATACGCCGGTCGGGCCGTTGTTCGTCGCCGAGAGCGAGCGCGGAATCGTCGCGGTCAGATTCATTGACGGCGCCGATTTCGACCGCGAACTCCATGCGCTGCGCGAGCGGTTCGATCTGGCCGAGAATCGCGCGGCGGCAAACAAAGTCGGCGACGAGATACGGCGCCATCTGGCGGGCGACAATTCCGCGCTCACCCATCGGATAGATCTGAGCCTCGTGCCGAGCGAGTTCCAGCAGCGCACGTTGCGCGCGCTCACCCGGATTCCCCCCGGCGCGGTTACGACCTATCGCGCGCTGGCCGAAGCGGTTGGCGCTCCCGACGCGCAGCGCGCCGTCGGCAACACGATGGCCTCGAATCCGGTGCCGATCTACGTCCCGTGCCATCGCGTGATCCGCTCGGACGGATCGATCGGGAATTACGGCGGCGGAGTGGAGCGAAAGCTCGCGCTTCTCAGGGCGGAAGGCTTTCGGATCGGCGACGCGCTCAAGCTCTCCGAGGGCGTTGTCCTCGGGCATCGCGAAACCAGGATTTTCTGCCGCCCCGGATGTTCGGCGGCGCGCCGGGCGAAGCCGGGCAAAACGCTGATGGTCGCCGATTCGTCGCTGGCGCGGGGCATGGGGATGCGTCCATGCGGGATTTGCCGGCCGGCGTAATAAGTGTGCAAACGACGGGCGTGTATTGACGAGCGTACTCCGGTCCGTCGCCGCGACTCGGGACCAATCAAATCTATTCGGTCGCCTGTGACGACGGCGGAGCCGTCTCCTGCATCTGCTGCAATTGTTCGATTTCGCGACGCTGCTGCTCAAGCTGCTGCTGCTGTTGCTGGAGCTGCGTCTGCGTCTGCTGGTTTGCGATCTCCTGATTCTGCATCTCGTTGCCGACCGCGAAGCCGGTGATACCGCCGAGCGCACCGCCGATTGCCGCTCCCGCCGCCGGGCTTCCGATTGCGGCGCCTATTATGGCTCCCGCGCCGGCACCCAGCCCGGCGCCGCCAAGAGTGCCTTTCTCGCGGGTGGACAAAGGTTGGCCTGTGCATCCGGCAAGGGTCAAAAGACCAGCCATCAGGAGTCCCGGTACTGCAAGCCTATGTTTGGACATTGTTGGCTGTTCCTCCAATGTGAGAAGGCAGCGGCCATACGCTTCCCTGCACCGCCCAAGTTGCTGGAGCCGCTGCTGTTCGAGTTGCCGCTGTTGCTGTTCCAGTTGCTGTCGAGCCTGCCGCCGGGTCGCCTCCCGCGACCGCATCTAGCTGCCAACCGCAAAACCCCACGCCACCAAGCGCGCCGCAAAAGGTGGTGTTTTCAAGCGTTGAGAGCGGTTGCCCGCCAGTACCGGAAACCCCACCGCAATCAGAACTACGAGCCTTTCGTACTGCGTTTGCGCATTCGCTTTCCTCCCTGGCTCTTCTCAGTCGGGGAAGAAACCGCGGCCCTCATGGCGCGGAGCGCGGCGCTTACAACGGAAATCGTTTTCAGGTAGCGGTATGACTCCGCGCGCCTATTCGGTTTCTCCCTGCTGCTGAAGCTGCTGGATTTGTTGGCGCTGCTGCTCGAGCTGCTGCTGTTGCTGTTGGAGTTGCTGCTGGGTCTGCTGGTTCGCGGTCTCCTGATTCTGCATCTCGTTGCCGACCGCAAAGCCACCGAGACCGCCTATAGCGCCGCCGATAGCCGCGCCTGCGCCTGGCGCTCCGACCGCCGCGCCGATGATCGCGCCGGTGGCCGCTCCGATACCCGCGCCTCCGAGAGTTCCTTTTTCGCGGGTCGAGAGTGGCTGCCCCGAGCATCCCGCCAAAAACAACGTTACGGCAACCGCCAGAGCGGCTGCGGCTATGGAGTTCCTGCGCCTCCCGCCTGTCTCTTGCGCTTCCATCCCTTTCCCCTGTCTTCGAAAAGTCATGTTCGGTGTTCTCGTCCTTTTGTCCGCCTTACTCCAACGCGGGACTCCGAACTGTGCGAAGGAGCATGTTTCGTGCCCGCTGAACCCATAAAAAAATTACGGAGTCGATCAAAGCGACTTCCGGTTTCTATGAGGAGTTTTCTACCTTCTCGGATACCGATCAAGCCGTTTGACGCGCGACCCATTCGAAGTGGTCGTTTTTCCTGTGCTGTTTCAGTATAAGCACGGGCGCGCCGTATGCCACCATCGGGGGCGATCCCCAGGCAAAGGCTTAGTCAATGCGAAACAAATTTATGACGCGCTGAGTCACTCCCGGCCGCCTGGACATCACCATCCGATCACCTGCGCGGCCATGACTGGCGCCAACTGGCCGCGCGGATCGCATCCGCCGCGGAGAACGCCGCTCGCCGGGTCCAATGCGACTGCAAGCACATGCCCCTCGGACCACGATGGGCGAAGGTCGATTCTGTGCCCCCGCGAGGCAAGTTCAGCGATCGCGGCGTCATCGAGGCGGCTTTCGATCCTGAGCAGGCCCGGGCTCGTCCCGTGCGGGTAGAAGGTCGAAGGAAAATGCGCAGTGGAAAATTTGGGCGCCTCGATTGCCTCCTGCAGATTCATGCCGAAATCTACGACATTGAGAAAAAATTGCAGTGTCCATTGGTCCTGTTGGTCCCCGCCCGGCGTGCCGAAAGCGAGGCGCGACCCGTCGGCGCGGATCGCGAGCGAAGGGGTTAGGGTCGTGCGTGGACGCTTGCCCGGCGCAAGCGCGTTGGGATGGCTTTCGTCGAGGTAGAAGGTCTGCATACGGGAGCCGAGCGGGAATCCGAGTTCGGGGATCACCGGCGAACTGGAAATCCACCCGCCGCTCGCGGTTATCGCAGCCAGGTTGCCCATGCGATCGGCGGCACAGACGTGGACCGTTCCACCGCCCCATCCGCGGCCTTCGCGCGCTGCGGGCCCGAATGCCTTCATCGCAACCGGATCGCCGGGCCGATGCTCCATCGAGGCGCGATGCATGTCGATCAACTCGCGTCGGAGCCCGGCGTATTCCCTTGAGAGCAATCCTTTGAGGGGTACGTCAACGAATTCGGGATCGGCGTAATACGCCTCGCGATCGGCGAAGGCGAGTTTCGCCGCCTCGACCACGGTATGGACGTAATCTGCGGAGTTATGCCCCATCGAGCGGAGATTGAATCCTTCGAGCAATCGAAGCTGCTGCAGGAACACCGGACCCTGCGACCACGGCCCGCACTTGAAGACCGCAACACCCCGATAATCCGCCGTGACCGGCGTTTCGATCCGGGTGGTAAACGAGGCGAGATCGGAAAGCTGAAGAAGCCCGCCGTGGGCGTCGGACCAGGCGACGATATCGCGCGCAATATCGCCGCGATAAAAGCGCGCGCGCGCCGCATCGAGCGCGCTTCGCCGCCCGCTGTTTCTCGCGCCTGCCTCGGCGTCGAGCAACCGGCGGAAGAAAGCGGCAAGCGCCGGGTTCCGAATGATTTCGCCCGGGCGCGGGACTTCTCCATTCGGCATGTAAACCTGCGCCGTGGACGGCCATTCGTTGCGGAATTTTTCGGCAAAGTGCCGAATCGAAGCGCCCGCTCCCGCCATCTGCCCTTCGCCTTGCGAGAGTTCTTCGCCCGCAAGTCCAACATGGACGGGAAAGCCTTCCTCAGCGATGGCAAGCGCCGGTTCGAGCACCTCGGCGAGCGGTTTGGTGCCGAATTCGGCGAGCGCCGTGACCAGCGAGTCGAGCGCTGCAGGCACCCCTGCGGCGAGCAGTCCCTGATGCGGCATCAGGTTCATCCCGAGCGAGCGGTAGTGTTCGATCGTGGCGTGGGCGGATGCCTTCATGTTGCCATTCAGCGCTACGACGCGTTGCATCCGTGCATCATGGACAAGCATAGGCGCCTCGCCACCGATCGTGTGCATATGAGGGTTGACCGCTCCTTCGACGAACGTGGCGGCTACGGCTGCGTCGACAGCGTTGCCGCCCCGGGCGAAAATCTGCGCGCCAGCCGCCGCTGAGAGGTAATGCTCGGTGGCGATCATGGCCTGACGGCCCATTACCATGGGGTACCAGGTAGGCATTTGGCAAACCTCGCAGCGAAGCGCTGCCTTGCGAATTGGAACCTGGGCGACGCTGCGTAGACGATCGAAGGTGACACAAGATCGTCTGTGATGTGAACTATTTGGGCTGCATATTCTATGAAATGGGCATCATCGCCTGAACGAAAGACTGCCTCCTGGTGTTGACGCACGGCCCAAACGACCGGAAAACTTGCTTTTTTTTAGATCTTCGCCACAGAAACCAACTTTTCGTAACCCCCTCTAAATATCAGGCCCGAGGC
>JAKAVC010000113.1 GCA_021817345.1 Deltaproteobacteria bacterium
CCGTTGCTGGCTGAAGTTTTCGTCTGTGGACTCTCACCCGCGCCTTTGCGCCCCGTGAAGCAAGCTTCGCCGGCAGCCGGCTTCCGGCGCTTTGCGGCGAACGGGTCGAACCACCACTTCACGGTTCACCTTCACTTCAGGGAAGGGCCCACGGCCAGGGGCTAAATGCGACGCTTGGCGTCGCTGGATCTCCGCGCCGCGTATCGCGTCCGCCTTCGTACTGTCCACACTCACGTGTCCTGGCTGTGTCTTATCCGCGGATAAGTCGCTTGTGCGCGGCTCTTAAACTGGCATTATTGGAATAGCCCAATGCTTGACAATCTTTGATAAGGTTAGTAAGGTTTGCCAACGTTTAAAGGAAAACGCGCCGAGCCCTCAAAGTTGGATGAGTATCTCACGGTTTCCGAGGCCGCAGGATTTCTCGGCGTCTCTGCGTCAACCTTGCGCAACTGGGACCGCGTGGGAAAGCTGAAGTCAGTTCGACACCCCATAAACCGCTACCGGCTATACCGCAGAGCGGACCTTGAAACTCTGCTCAAACAGGTAACATGAAAACTAGGGGGACCATGACCGACATTGCCAAAGCGCCAAAGAAAGCAGGTGTGCCGTCCGCTGATAACTTTCTGACTCATCCGCGGTCTGGCGAGACAATCCGTGCCGGCGAAACGATCCAATCGATCTATCAGGGCGATGCGCGAGAATTGGACTTCTTGGCTGACGAGTCAGTTCATCTCGTCTTGACGTCCCCGCCTTATTGGACCTTGAAAAACTACCCAGAGTCGAAATCCCAGTTGGGCGGCGTCGCCGACTACCAGAAGTTCCAAGACGAGCTCGACAGAGTTTGGAAGCACTCCTATCGCGTGCTGGTGCCGGGCGGCCGGCTTGTCTGTGTCGTGGGCGACGTTTGTATCGCGCGCCGCAGGAACAGAGGACGGCACATGGTTGTGCCGCTGCATGCCGACATTGCCGTCCGCTGTAGGACCATAGGATTCGATTACCTTACGCCGATCCTCTGGCATAAGATTGCGAACGCCTCGTATGAGGTCGAGAACGGGTCCTCGTTTCTCGGAAAGCCCTTCGAACCGAACGCGATCATAAAGAACGATATCGAATACATCCTCATGCTTCGAAAACCCGGCGGGTATCGGAAGCCCACGCAAGAGCAGCGTGAAAAGTCGCGTATACCGAAAGACGCACACTCCCGCTGGTTTCGGTCGTTCTGGACCGACGTACCCGGCGCTTCGACTAGGGACCACCCGGCGCCGTTCCCGCTGGAGCTGGCGGACCGGCTAATCCGCATGTTTTCATTCAGCGGCGATTTTGTGTTGGACCCGTTCCTGGGAACGGGGACGACCCTGTTGGCCGCTGCGCGCGCTGGGCGTAACGGAATAGGCGTCGAGACTGAGCACACCTATGTCCAACTGGCCACCGAACGACTTCGGAACGAGTTGACCGACTTGTTTGAGTATGTGCGCCGAGCCTAGCCACACCGCGCCGCGTAGATATCACTCACCCGACGGATGAAGCTGTCGTAGTGAAGCGCCGAATTACTCTGTGGCGCCGGGGGTCTGGTTACTAGCTTCGCGGGATGAATGCCGTCGTAGTCTACGATGATCACACCCAGGGCTTCCGGTTGATCGGATGGTTCTGCAGCGTCGTTTCGCAAGGGAGTTTGCTCGAAGATCCGTATTGTGTCTGCGACGACCTTTTCCATGTTGAACCGGTTGCGCGCGAGCCCCTTCGCAAAGCCATCTGGGTTCTCGTATGCCTCGGAGATATTGATCACCAGCAGGCCCGCCGCGACGCAGTCGCGCCTATTGTTGTGCACATGGTTTGCGTAGGCGATGAGATCTCCGTAGCGGTTTTTGCGCGCCTTTCCGTGGGCGGCCATTATGGTCTTGTTCTCGACCGAAGCGAGGACGGAAATCGTTGGGTTTGCCTCGCCCTTGAAGATCACGAGGTCAACGTTCCGATTCGCTACCTTCGTGAAAACCTCCATGTTCTTCGCGGCCTTGACACGGCCTGCGCGCAACTGCGAGTCGAGGACCGGGCAAGCGGCTCGAAGGTCTGCGAGCACAAAGTCTGAAAGAGCGTCGGAGTTCCGCTGTGACCGTGGGTTGAAGCCCAGGTTCTCATTGACCCACTTGACGTATTGCGCTGGCGCCCTCATACGCAGCGCAATTTAAGCAGTCAGAGCCTGCGCTCACAAGCTTGATCTCCCGCTGCCGTAGCTGACCCGCTGTTGGCAGCGGGCTCCGCGAGTTTGATCCGAGCACCTGACCGGCGCTGGATCGAGCTTGCTAACATAGCGCCAGCGGACTGGGCCTGAGGGGATGTCAACTCCAATTCAGTTAGTCACTTTTTGTCCGAATTAATTTGTCACTTTTTCTCCGAAGCAAGATGTCCCTTGTTTAACGGTTTGGTCGTCCGGTCCGGGCCGCGAAGCGGCCCGTTTCTTCGCCACCAGCGTCGAGCGAAAGAAATGCTCGCCGCGCTCGTCGTCGAACTCGATGCCCAGGGCCTCTTCGAGCGCGCCGCGAATCGCCGATAAGGCCGGGGCGTCCTTTCTCTTCTCTACCCGCCTCAGCCCCTCGCGCGCGTAAGAGGCCATGAACCAGGCGACGTCCTTCGGCGCGGCCAGAGGCGCCGCGTGAAGCATCACGCGCTTGAGAAAATCAACGAACGCCGCGCCCTGCTCCTCGACCACGGCTCGCGGATGCGCCGCCGCCGTCCAGAAGGCGTCTTCGCTCGGCGCGAGACGATAATGCTCGAGTTTTACAGGATCGCCCTCGGCGTCAGCGCCCACGAGCAGGAAGTCGCGGAAGTTTGTGACGAGAACCTGTCCGTATCCCTTCCAGTATTTCGACACCTGGGCGCTGTCGGCCGTTAAGGATACTTCGTCGCTCGTGGGTTTCGCCTCCACGACGCCGCGAGACGGCTTGGTACCCGGAAGCGGTTCCTCAGCGGTGGCTCCCTGGAATTGATCGGGCGTAAACAAGCCGAGGTCGGGAATGCCCGCGCCGTGGCTTGGATGGACGACACACCTGACCTTCGGCTTGAGAGTGGCGCCAACCGCGTTCATCAGGTCGCGCAGCGGCGGATAGTAGGAAGTCTCCGGCACTGCGGAACCGGTGCGACGGATGTCACGAAGTTCGCGCAGGTAGTCTTCCAGTGGATTGTGGGCCATCTTGGACTGGCACGACTCTAGCACTCGCGGCCAAAGCTGGCGACGAGGGCCTCTCGCACGGGCCGTTGCTGGCTGAAGTTTTCGTCTGTGGACTCTCACCCGCGCCTTTGCGCCCCGTGAAGCAAGCTTCGCCGGCAGCCGGCTTCCGGCGCTTTGCGGCGAACGGGTCGAACCACCACTGCGCGAGCTTGCCGATGAACAGAGTCAGGGCTGCGCGCGCCGTGGGTCAGGCGCCGCGCAAGTCCCGTGGGCGCGGGCTCAAGTGGCGCCGGAAAGAGCGGCTTCGACCTTCCCGAGCTCGCGCGTCATATGGACCAGGTTTTGCGCCATGAAGCGCGAAAGCGTCGCGCGCCGATGCTCGCCCCTTAGATTGCGCACCCGCTGGGCGAGTTCGGCGGCTTGCTCGAGCATCGCGTTCTCAAGCGGCCTCAGATGCTTCCATACCATCGGCGCAAACCGTTCGGGCGCTCGCGCGACCTTGTCCTGGATTTCCTTCATCCGCCACCACGGCGATTTGTGCGAAGGACGCTCGCCGCCGACGCCGAGCGCGGGCGGAAGGATCGCGTCGGGATAGAGCGGAAAATAGACTCCGGTGCACGGCGCGCCGAGACACGCCCACATCACGACAGGCGCCCCGCTCTGCGGCTCGGAAAGCTCGGCCACCATGCTCGCGGTGGTTGCCTGGATACCGTGCATGCATAGCGAGAAGCTCTTGGCGCTGCCCGCGGGCGCCGCGAGCACCGGCATCTCGCCCGACTCGTAATGGTCGCGAAGCATCGCAAACATCTCGCGAAGGCCGCGCGGTCCGCGCCGCGAGATAAATTCCCGGCTTCGCTCGAGCCGCGCGCACGCGAAAAGCGGATCGCTCGCCTCGGTCGAATAGACGGCGGCAAAATCGAACGGTTCGCTTCCGCTCCATCATCCCCGCTCCCGCGCGTGGTCCCGGACGTCGGCCGAGGCGAGATCGTATTCGCCGCCAATCGTCAGGCGATTGGAGATCGAGGCGCGCTCCTCGACGCGCCGGGCCACCCATTGGCGGTACGAGCTTTCCAACACATAGGCTTCGGCGTGGTCGGCGATAATGAAGCCGCCCGAGTAGCGAAAATCGAAGTCGTGGGCGCCGGAGCCGCCCTGACCGTAACGCTCGATAAGCTCGCCGATCGTCTCGAGGGCCTCGCGCGCGGTCCGCCCGCGCTCCAGCCCAAGGCGCACCAGGTCCATCCCGAGCAGCCCGGTTGGGGGCAGTTCCTCGCGGGTGAGGACGGCCTCGTTTCCGATTGCGACACCGTATTCGTTGACGCCGTGCTCGAAGCCCCATAGCCAGAACGGGCGCGAGCCGACGAGAGCCGCGGTCTCGGCGGCCTCGGGAATTTCGATATACTGGCAGTGGACGGTCGAGCCGGCGCGATGGCGCCGACGGGCGGCGTGATAGAGCGGCTGACATTCGAGCGGCGAACGGTCGCTATTCTTGGCAAGCAGGGTCGCGCCGGTGCGAGTATGGGGGGCGAGAACGACCGCGGTGTCGCATCCAAGCAGCGTCTTCCTGTCCGCCGTTGCGCGTGTCATCGTGTGCGTCGCATCCTAGCAGAAATTCCGCCCGTTCAGGTTGTCTCACGCGATGGATCGCCAGAGCCGTTTTTCCTACCAGTGCAACCAGTGCGGCCTATGTTGCCATGCCAAGGTGATCACGCTTTCGCCCTACGACGTGCTTCGGATCGCGCGCGCCCGTTCAATAGCGACGTCGGAGGCGGTGCGCCGGTACACGTTGCGGCGCGGCTCGCTCCTTCGGTTCGGCGAGGACGGCGGATGCGTGGCGCTTTCGGGCTCGCGATGCACGGTTCACGAGGGACGGCCGCTTGCGTGCAGGCTTTATCCGCTCGGAATTGAGCGGACCGAGGCGGGAGAACGGCTGATTCGGCTCGATCCCGAGCCGGGCTCGCGCGGGACCTACGGCGCGGAGGCGACGGCGGGCGATTTCATCGACGCGCAGGGAACGAAGCCGTATTTCGAGGCGCTCGAAACTTATCGCGCGCTGATCCCGGCGTTTCGCGCGCGCGTTGAATCAATAGTCGATTTCGAGCGGATCGAGCCGCGCGATTTCTGGCGGCGCGCGGTGGTCGAGGCGCTGCTCGAATCCAACTACGATCCGAATCCGCTAATCGACGCGATTTTCGACCCGGACGGTCTCGGACGCGCGCGGGAAACCGAATCGGAGACGATACGCGCGCACGTCGAGAAGCTCGCCGAGATGGCCTCGCGCGAGGACGACGCGGAACGCCTGGCCGCAGCCGCGGTCGCGCTTGCAATCAGCCTCGGCTACGCCCCGGGCGAAGTAATTGTGGGTAGGTAACGGCGCTTCCGGCGCCCGAAGTGCGGCCTTCCTTGTGCCGGCTCAAGCGTGGCGGCGTTTAACGGGGGTCGCGGGGCGATGAGAGATGGTCCAGGTCGAGTAGATCGCTGTTCACGTAATCCGCGGCGGTCATGTCCTCAAGGGTCACCACGACACCGTATACTTTTGTGAACCGGCCAGTCGGCGGAACAAGCTTCAACCAACCGTCCAATAAGATCGACCAGTCCTTCTCCTCGAAATCGGGGTCCTCCTCCTTTCGGACGAACCAGAACATGAGCGCTACCGGATCGTCATTCCAAGACGGCGAAGCCTGCACGCGAATTTCGCGGAGGGCTCGGAGCGCGCGACCCTCATCTGAGTTTCTGTTGTGTTTTTTGGAGAGGCGACTCTGGAGTTTTTTCACAAGCTCAACGAAGTCCTCCGGAGCCGCAAGCCTAGCGCGCTTGCGCGCCAGCGCCTGAGCAAATTCACGCCCCTCGGCGTCGCTGCTCCACCCCGGCGTCCTTTCCCACCTTGCGACCACGGGTTTCTCGACCGTCATAACGCGGTCAAGGTGGGCAACAAGCCGGCGCGCTGCAAGGAGCGGGATGAAGGCGTAGGCAGGGCGCTGCCCTCGCTCGATTTCGCGCAGATTGCCTTCTGAGACTTCGACCAAGGGGCAAACTTCGACGTACGGTCGCTCGATGCAGTTGCGGACTATGTCGCAGGTCTGCGTCACGATGATGAGACCTTCTACTTCTTCCTCTGCTAGATCAGAGTCCGCTTCTGCGGCAGTCCTTCCGACCGCAGTCGCGGGAAGAGATAAGTCGATCCGGTGGGCAAACCAATGCTCGCCAAGGACGCAGTCGCCCTGCCTCCAGATTGCGAGGGCTCGGTCCACCTCCGCATAGGCCGGATCGGTATTGGTCTCAGCGGCCACTGCTCGGCGTCAACTATTCTTGCCGGTCAGCGACAATTATTTTTGCCGGTGTCGCCGGGTTAGTTTTTTCGTTCGTTACTCCTGTATCTTCTTCTCAC
>JAKAVC010000060.1 GCA_021817345.1 Deltaproteobacteria bacterium
AACTCGGGGTCTCCAAAGTGTTTCCCACCGGCACGCCGCTGAGCGCAATTCCCGGCGAGGTGCGCGCCGCGGTTGAAGCGAAACGCAGGGCGGCGCATACCGGTGACTGACGCGCGCACGACGCGCGATTCGGCAAGGAGAGGCTTATGGAATTCAAGGAAGTCGTAGGTCGGCGGCGTACGATTCGGTACTTCCAGTCGTGGCGTCCGGTTGAGCGCGAGAAGATCCAAACGATGCTGGAAGCCGCGCGCCGCGCTTCATGCGCGGTCAACGCCACCTTCATGCGCGCGATCGTGGTATTCCGCGACCAGCTTTCGCGCGAGACGCTCGAGGCGATGAAGACGCCGGTCTCCGCCCTCAATATCGAACTCGCACCCGTTCATATCTACATCTACTGCGATCCGACCGCGTTCCGCGGCGCGCAGGACCGCTTGAAAAAGCTGGTTGACGTCGGCGCGCTCAACGCAACGCACGGATGGAGCCACAAGTTCGTCGACGAGTTCGTGTGGCCGAATATCCTGAAACCAGCCTCCGAGAGCCCGATGAACGCGACCCGGCCGGGCGGCGCTCCTCCGATTGCCGGAGTGGCGGCCGACGCGGGAATCGCAACCTGCCAGGCGATGCTCGCCGCGGTGGACGAAGGCCTGGGCGTTTGTCTCTCGGCCTTCATGCCGGGGCCGATCAAGGCAGCGCTTAAGCCGCCTGACCATTGGGTGCCGCTGTGGGTCCTGCTGGTTGGATATCCCGCCGAGGGATGGGAAGCCGGCGGACAACGTCCGCGGCCGCCGATGGAAGAAATCTATTTCGAAGGCGAGTACGGCAAGCCCTTCAGGGAAGACCCCAAAGTAACCGAGCATCTCAAGGCCGCCGGAATGATCCAGCGCCCCGCGCCGCTGCCGTGGCGCAGGGACGAGATAAAGGCGCTCGCCCGGATGTTCGGCCTGCCCGAGTAATTGGCGCCCACCGATAGCGCCGGAAGCCGCGACCCGCGCGGCTCCCGGCGCTGCCGCAAGAGTATCGGCGCGCTCGCGGGTATCGCCGGCGCGAGTCCCGCCTAACGGACCTTGCGCACGATAACCGCCGTCCCATACGCGGCGACCTCGCTCATCAGGTTCGCGATCTCGCTGCAATCGAAGCGCATCGCGATTACCGCGTTGCCGCCGCGTTCCATCGCGGCGAGCCTGAGCCGTTCGACCGCCTGATTGCGGCTGTCGGCAAGCAGCCGGGTGTATTCCGGAACCTCGCCGCCGAAGACCGTCCTGAGCCCCGCCGAGAAATTGGAAAACACGTTGCGCGCGCGCACCACCAGGCCGCACACCTCGCCCAGCACCTGCGTCACCTCGTAACCGGGCAGTTCGTCCGTCGTCGCCACGATGCAATTGTCCAAAGCCGATTCGGTGTCCATCCGGAATTCCTCCCGTCCTTGCGGCCCTTACAGGCGCGCGCCGCACGCTACGACATTTACCGCACCATGGGCAACGCGCCTTTGCGATGAACGCGGGCGCGGGTATAAAGAGCGAAAAGAAGGCCCGCGCGCCGAGCGATTTCAGGCAGTTCATCGGACCGGTCCGCGGCGGCGCAAACGGCGGTGAAACAGGATGGCGCTGAAACTCAGGAAGACAATCTTCGACCTTGTCGCGGAAGCGAATGCGGAAATCGAGGCGCTAAGCGCGGAGCAGGCGATCCGGTTGCGCGACGATCCCAACGTGGTGCTGGTGGACCTTCGCGACGTTCGCGAACTCGCACGCGACGGACGCATCCCCGGCGCGTTTCACGCGCCGCGCGGGATGTTGGAGTTCTGGGTGGATCCGGCCAGCCCCTATTACAAGGAGATTTTCGGCTCCGGCAAGCGGTTTGTCTTTTTCTGCGCGGGCGGCCTGCGTTCAGCGCTCGCAACCCAGCAGGTTCAGCGCATGGGACTGGAGCCGGTCTGCCATATCGAGGGCGGATTCAGGGCATGGAAGGACGCCGGCGGCCCGGTCGAGATGGTCGAGAAGAAGGCCTGAAGCGCTCGCCCGGCATCCGCAAGGACCCGGCGCGCTTCTGCCTGCCGGCCCGAGAGCGCCGGGATTGTCCCGCGCATATCTGACGCTCGTGTTACGGGTTCCTCGGGAAGAATTTTGCGATGGTCGTAATTTTGATGGGGGTGTCGGGCGCGGGCAAAAGCACCGTCGGCGAGATGCTTGCCCGGCAACTCGGATGGCGCTTTTACGACGCCGACGATCTCCATCCCGACGCCAACAAGCGCAAGATGAGCCACGCGATCCCGCTCACCGACGAAGATCGCCGGTCGTGGCTGGCGGCGGTTCGCGCGCTCGTTGCGCGATGCCTTGCCGAGGGCGTCTCGGCGGTGATCGCGTGCTCGGCCCTTAAGCAATCGTACCGCGAGCTGCTGGCCGTCGATCCCGCGGCGGTCAAATTCGTCTATCTGCGCGGCGACATGGCTTTGATAGAAAGGCGGATGGCGGCGCGAAGCGGCCACTTCATGAGCAAGGATTTGCTGCAAAGCCAGTTCGACACGCTCGAAGAACCGCGCGACACGATAACGGTCGATATCGCTGCAAAGCCGGAGGAGATCGTCGCCTCGATTCGCAGGCATCTTGGCCTGTGAGCACGCGACGCGGTATCAGGGCTTGCTGGCGATCGGCTGTCGGGCCGAATAAGGAAACGTCGTCGCGACAATCCCGCGTTCGTCTTTTCCGGCGCGGTTCAGCCGGCCAGCCCGAACAGAGTGCGCGGGTCGCGCTCGGCCAGCTCGCCGATGCGCTCGACCGTGACGTCGGCGGGCGGATAGCTCGCCACGTCGTCGGCGTGCGCGTAATGGCCCTGGCGCGGAAAGACCGTTGTCACGCGATCGCCCCAGACCTTCTTCACCGCGGTCAGGATCCGGATCTTGTCGTCGACAAGCACGTAATGATCCGCCGGATAGAGCTGTTCGACCTCGCTCAGTTCCTGCTCCTTGTGGATGTAGATCAGCACTCGGCCCTCGACCGCTTCGAACAGCCCCGAGCGCCAGACCTTGCGCGGCTGGAAGACGACGTCGCCGTCGGAAAGGATGACCGTCGGTCCAAACTTCGCCAGATGCTCGATTGCGTCGAGCGAGCCCGGATAAAGCCGGTTGGCGAACGGGTAATCGATCAGGAACGACGAGACCTCGATCAGATGCGGCTCGTGCTGATGCTCGACGCGGTAGCGCTGAAGCGCCCCGAGATAATCCGCGTAGCCGAGCTCCTTGCGCAGATTCTCGAAGATCGACCAGTAGCGTTCCTGGCGCTCCGGGCCGACCTTCATTATCAGATGGCGCTTCAGATCGTCGGTCACCCTGTCGTTGTCGAGCAGCGTGTTATCGACGTCGAGCAGGAAAACCACGGAGCTGTTGCGCTTTGCCGAGTGTGCCATTCGCCGTCCCGTTCGACCTCCCGTGCGCGCGTCCAGACAGGCAAGCTCTTATGCTAGCAAGGCGGGCGTCGCCTTTCAGCGCCCTCGTATCGCAAGCCTGGGCGGTCCGGGCGCGCGCTAACGGATCCGTGCGGCCCGGTACGAAGCCTCGGCGAGCCAGCGCAAAAGACCGATTCCCGTTGTCGAGCCACGCGATTAGACTTGCGGGCGATGGCGGAAGTATCGCTTGCAGGCAAGCAGCCCGAGTTCCCGGAAATCTCGCGCGACGAGTTGGCGCGCCGCCTCGGCGATCCCTCGCTCGTCATCGTGGACGTTCTTCCGCGCGATTCCTACGAGGCCGCGCATATCGCGGGTGCTATCAACTTGCCGCTGGCCGAGTTGCGCGAACGGGCGCGCGAAGCGCTGCCGAACCGGCACGCGGAAATAATTGTCTATTGCGCCAAATTCACCTGAGACGCATCTCAGCAGGCGGTGCGCCTGCTCCACGAACTCGGTTACACGAACGTGCGCCATTATCGCGGTGGACTTGCCGATTGGAAGGATTCGGGCGGCCTGATAAAGAGCGCGTCGCCATCCGGCGCACAGGCGCCGTGGGGGCGCGAGCTTCGGGCGCGCGGCGGCGCATACGTTGCGCCCGAGTTCCGCGCAAACCGCTTCGAAAACGCCCTGCTCGGCCTGATCGAGCGCTGCTCGACCTCGGAGCTGTCACTGGTCTGGCTCGCGATTATCCTGCTGAGCGGCGTGGCTTACTGGATAGCCGCGCTCGTCGGCCGACCGGCTCTGATCGAGCACGGCGCGGCGGTCGCGGGCAGGTTGGACGGGCTTGCGACCGCGGTCTATTTCAGTTTCGTGACCGCGACTTCGATTGGATACGGCGACGTATTGCCTGTAGGGATGGCGCGCGTCCTCGCCGTCGTCGAAACGGTCGGGAGCCTGATGATATTCGGCGCGGTAATCGCGAAGTTCGTATCGCGCCGCCAGGAACAGTTGGTCAGCGAAATCCATCGCGTCACCTTCGAAGAGCGTCTCGACCGCGTGCAGACGAATCTCCATCTGGTGCTCTCCGAGTTGCACGCAATAAGCGCGATGTGTGAGAGCCGTTCCGTGCCGCACAACCGGCTCGCATCGCGGCTGGAGAGCGCGCTGCGCGTTTTCGCGGGCGAACTCGGGACGGTTCACGACCTGCTCTATCGTCCCGAACGCGAACCCGATGAACCCCGGCTCAGGGCGATTCTCGCAGGTCTCGCCGCGGCGCTGGAGGAGCTCAAGGAGATGCTTTCGCGCCTGCCCGCGGAGCTCGGCGTCTCTCCAATCCTGCGCGCGATCCTGGCGAGGATATCGTCGCTCGCCCGGGAGATTTGCGGCGAGTGCGTTCCAAGGAGCTATGCGCCGGCGTTGACCGTCTGGATGGACCGCATCCAGGCACTGGCGCGCGATTTGTCCTGAAGCGGTCCGCCGACCCCGCCCGTCCGGCGCTTTCACGCAAGCCGCCCGGCGTGCTTTACATGCTAAGGCAGGCTGAGATTGGATCTCTGGAAAGAGACCGAGACGAAGCGAGGGGTAGCAGCACTTGAGATGATTCCCAAGAGCCTTCTGATCGCCAATCGGGGCGAGATAGCGATCCGTATCATGCGCGCCGCAGCGGAGATGGGTATCCGCACGGTGGCGGTTTTCTCCGAAGACGACGCGACTTCACTCCACACGCGAAAGGCCGACGAGGCGCGGGCGCTCGCCGGCGCAGGCGCCGCCGCCTACCTTGACGCCGAACAAATCCTGACCGTGGCGCGCGAGGCCGGATGCGACGCTATACATCCGGGCTACGGCTTTCTAAGCGAGAACGCGGACTTTGCCCGCCGATGCGCCGAGCGGGGGATAATCTTCGTCGGGCCGCGAGCGGAAGTGCTCGAACTTTTCGGCGACAAGGTCAAGGCGCGGGCGCTCGCGTGGCGATGCGGCCTGCCGCTGATGCCCGGAACCTCGGGGGCGACGACTCTTGAGCAGGCAAGGCAGTTTTTCGCCTCGCTCGGCGGCGGTGCGATGGTTATAAAGGCGGTCGCCGGGGGCGGCGGCCGCGGGATGCGTGTGGTGCGGCGCGCCGACGAAATCGAGGAAGCATACCGGCGCTGCGAGTCCGAAGCCCGCACGGCCTTTGGCAACGGCGAGCTTTACGTCGAGCAACTGATGCCGCGTGCGCGCCATATCGAGGTGCAGATAATCGGCGACGGCTCCGGCGCGGTGAGCCATCTTTTCGAGCGCGAGTGCAGCGTGCAGCGCCGCCATCAGAAGATCGTCGAGATGGCGCCGAGCCCGGGCCTGCCCGTGCGGCTGCGCGAACGGCTTACGGCCGCGGCGGTCAGGCTCGCGCGCGAGGTGCGTTACGACAATCTCGGCACCTTCGAATTCCTGGTTGAAACCCAGGCCCGCGACGACGAGGCGGCTTTCGCGTTTATCGAGGCAAACCCGCGCCTTCAGGTCGAGCATACCGTTACCGAAGAAGTCACCGGGATCGATCTCGTCAAGCTGCAACTCGAGCTTGCGGGCGGACGCTCGCTCGCCGAACTCGGGATGGAGCAGGCGCGTATCCCGGAGCCGCGTGGGTTCGCAATTCAGCTCCGAATCAACATGGAATCGATGGATTCCGAGGGAAACACCCGGCCTTCGGGCGGCACGCTGAGCGCGTTCGAGGTTCCGACCGGACCGGGACTGCGAATCGATTCGTTCGCCTACGTGGGTTACACGACCAATCCGAGGTTCGACTCGCTGCTGGCGAAGCTTATCGCGCACTCGCCCTCCGCCGACTTCGCCGACGTGGTGAAGAAAGCCTATCGAGCGCTTTGCGAATTCAAAATCGAGGGCGTGCGCACCAACGTCGAGTTCCTCCAGAGCCTGTTGAGCCATCCCGAGTTCGCGGTGAACCGCCTGTACACGCGCTTCGTCGAGGACCACGCCGCGGAACTTCTCGGCGGCGGAGCTTCGCGCCATCGCCGCCTGTTCTTCGACGGAGACGCCGCGCCCGCTCAGGCCGCCCGAGCGAAATTTGCCGGCGCAAAAATCGACACAAGCGACCCGCTCGCCGTGCTCAATCATGGCAAGAGCGCGGGAGCGCCGACGCAGCCCGCAC
>JAKAVC010000132.1 GCA_021817345.1 Deltaproteobacteria bacterium
CACCAGCGTCTCGTCCCCCCCATGCATCAGAAGCGATTTGGGCACCGTCAGCTCAGCCCCGGGAAGCACCCACATTCGCCTTGCCTTGCCATTTGCCATTGCTCACCTCAAGAGCGTGTTCAGGATCGATGTCCGAAGATGTTCGGCATGATTCAGTTGTGTTTTACGATTAGCTATTCACATTTCGATATTGACTATTCACCGCGGCGCAGGAGCTTGCCGGAGAAGCAGCCAGTCGGCTGGCCGTCTTCAAAAGTTGCCTGACCGTTGACTAGGACGTTTCTATAACCGTCGGCGCATTGCACCCGCCGCCATTCGCCGCTGTGGGACTGGGTATCGTATCCGAAATTTCTCAACGCCGTCAGCATCGCGCGCTCGCGGTCGCCGAAACGCATCTGCGCGAAGCCGAAGCCGCAGTTTCCGATTACGACCGACGTGACGCCATGCCAGCTCGGAATTGAGAAGCACGGATCCCAGAACAGTTGGGCGTCGTAATGGGTGTGAAGGTCAACGAAGCCGGGCGCAACGATGAGTCCGTCGGCTTCGATCACTTTGGCGGCGCGATGGGCGGCGATCCTTCCAATCTCCGCAATCCGTCCGTCGCTGATTCCAATGTCCGCGACGTAACGCGGCATCCGCGTTACGTCCACCACAGTCCCGGCGCGAACCAGAACGTCGAATTCCGCCATGGCGCGGCGAACCTCCTCGGCGAATATCAGGCATTTTCAGCAGGCCCGCCGCGTGGTGTTGCCCCGGCACACGGCGGGTTCAATCCCCTGGCCTGTCCAGTTCACCGAGTATCGTTGGCTTGTAGCGGTCGTCAAGGGTTTGAGGCTTTCGCCCGCACCGCGGGATGCCCGGCGCGCCGACCCGTCGCGACCGGGAAGCTAGGTTCGATCGCGCGACGGAATCATCCGTTTTGCGACTTCTTCGAGCATGATCTCGGTGGTGCCGCCGCCGATCGAGTGAATACGCGCGTCGCGGACCATTCGCTCGATCGCGGCCTCGCGCATGTAGCCGAAACCGCCGTGGAACTGCTGGCAGTCGTACATCACTTCGTTGACCAGTTCGCCGCAGTACGCCTTCAGCATCGAGACCTCTTTGACGCAATCGCGTCCCTGCGAGGCAAGCCACGCGGTGTTGTAAACGAGTTGGCGGCCGGCTTCGACTTTCGCCGCCTGCATCGCAAGCCGCTGGCGGATCGCCTGCTTCTCCCACAGCGTGGTGCCGAAAGTGCGGCGCTGGGTGACCCACTCAAGGGTGAGCGCGATGGCGGCCTGTGCTTCGCCAATAGCCTGCGCGCCAAGGACGAGCCGCTCGTTCTGGAAATTCTTCATCACGGCATAGAAGCCGCGATTCTCCTCGCCGAGGCGGTTTGCGACGGGCACGCGGCAGTCCTCGAAGACCAGCTCCGCGGTGTCCGACGAGAGCCATCCGTGCTTTTTCAGCGCGCGAGCGACGGAGAAGCCAGGCGTTCCCTTTTCGACCACGAACATCGAGATTCCGCGGCTTCCCTTGGCCGCGAGATCGGTTTTCGCCGCGACGAAATAGATATCGGCATGCACCCCGTTGGTGATGTAGATTTTCGAGCCGTTGAGTACGTAGTTGTCGCCCTCGCGCCGCGCGCTGGTGCGAATCCCCGCGACGTCTGAGCCGGCGTCAGGCTCGGTCACCGCGACCGCGGCGATCTTTTTCCCCGCGACGATGTCCGGCATCCATCGCTCGAGCTGCTCGCGCGTGCCGGCGTTGGCGAGGTGCGGCGAGGCCATATCGGTGTGCACGAGCACGGTGACGGCGAATCCACCGAAGGTCGATTTGCCCAATTCCTCGGCGAGGATCGCGGTGGCGATCGAATCCATCTCGCTTCCGCCGTAGGCCTGCGGGTAACGCACGCCCAGGAAGCCCAGCTCGCCCATCCGCCGCAGCACGTCGCGCGGAACGAATCCGGCTTCCTCCCATTGTTCGCCGCGCGGCTTGACTTCGGTATCGACAAAGCGCCTGACTTGCTCTCGAAACAAGATATGTTCCTGGGTCAGATACGGAGCCTCGACAACGTCCTTGTTTGCAATTCCCACGGCAGACATGCTCTCCAGCAAACGATTATGGGCGTCGCGCCCGTTGGGCGAATTTGACGCGAAGCCATTGTGCTCTGAACTTTGCACAAGATAAAGCAAAACCTCTGAAGCGTGCCGACCATGGAAAATCACCTGCCCCGGCTGGAAACGCGGATTTCAACGCGAAGCGCCGGCTTTAAGCGAAACCGCGAGCATTACCGGGAGCTGCTTGCGCGGCTTCGCGCCGCGATGGCTCACACAATCGCCGGCGGCGGCGAAGAGCACGTCGCGCGCCATCGCGCGCGCGGCAAGTACCTGGTGCGCGAGCGTATCGACCTGCTGGTCGATCCGATGACGCCGTTCCTCGAGCTTTCGCCGCTGGCGGCGTGGGGAATGTACGGCAACGAGGTGCCGGGCGCGGGAATCGTGACCGGCATCGGAACCGTGCACGGGCAGCAGTGCATGATTATCGCCAACGACGCGACCGTAAAGGGCGGCTCATTCTTTCACGAGACGGTGAAAAAGCACGTCCGCGCGCAGGAGATCGCGTGGGAGAACCGATTGCCGTGCCTTTACCTGGTCGATTGCGGCGGCGCGTACCTGCCCGAGCAGGACCGCGTGTTTCCTGACAAGGGCCATTTCGGCAGCACGTTTTACAATCAGTGCCGGATGTCCGCCGACGGCCTGCCGCAAATCTCGGCCGTGTTCGGCGGATGCACGGCCGGCGGCGCCTATATCCCGGCGCTTTCGGACGAGGTGGTGATGGTGCGCGGACAGGCGCGAATCCATCTCGGCGGACCGTCGATCGTCAAGGCCGCTATCAACGAGGAAATCGACGCGGAGACGCTCGGCGGCGCGGAGATGCATACGCGGGTCTCGGGCGTATCGGATTATCTCGCGCAAAACGAACTCGAGGCGCTGGCCAAGCTGCGCGACATCGTCGCGGCGCTGAACCCGGCGAGGTTGATTCCGCCTCCGCCCAGGCGCGCCGAACCGCCCGTTTTTGACGCCGAGGAAATTCTCGGAATCGTCGAGAGCGATCCGCGCATGCCTTACGATTGCCGGGAGATAATCGCGCGCATCGTCGATCGGAGCGAGTTCCAGGAGTTCAAGCCCGAATGGGGTGCGACGCTGGTGTGCGGTTTCGCATACCTTCACGGTTACCCGGTCGGAATTATCGGCAACAACGGACCGCTGTTCTCGGATTCGTCGGTCAAAGGCGTCCACTTCATCGAACTGTGCGATCAGCGCAACGTCCCGCTCCTGTTTCTGCAGAACATCACCGGCTTCATGGTCGGCGTGGAGGCGGAACGGGGCGGAATCGCGAAGCATAGCGCGAAGCTGGTCTATGCGGTCGCGTGCGCGCGCGTCCCGCGCTTCACCGTGATCGTCGGCGGTTCCTACGGGGCCGGAAATTACGGGATGTGCGGGCGAGGTTTCGGACCGCGATTCCTTTTCGCGTGGCCCACGGCGCGAATCGCAACGATGAGTCCCGACGTCGCGACTAACGTCATCCTCGAACTGAGACGCACCAGCATCAAGCGCGCTACCGCGTCGGACAGGGAACTCGCCGAGCTGGAGCGCCAGACCCGCGCACAATTCACCGAGCAGAGCGACCCGTATTACGCGACAGCCCGGCTCTGGGACGACGGAATCATCGAACCGGGGCAGACCCGCGACGTGCTCGGGCTATGCCTTGCGCTGGCCGCGGCTGAACCGCGCGCGACAGGACGCTCGCACGTCTATCGGATGTAAGCCTGATCGTGATCCGGAAGCTTCTTATTGCCAATCGCGGCGAAATCGCATGCCGCATCGCCCGAACCTGCCGCCGTATGGGAATCGCAACGGTGGCCGCGTTCTCCGACGCCGACCGCGCTTCGATGCACGCCCGCGAATCGGACGAGGCGGTCGGAATCGGACCCGCCGAGGCCGCGCAGAGCTATCTGAATGCGGATGCGATCGTCGCGTCGGCGCTCGCAAGCGGCGCCGACGCGATCCATCCAGGCTACGGTTTTCTTTCCGAGAATCCGATTCTGCCGAAGCTCTGCGATCGCAACGGTCTGGTGTGGATCGGGCCGTCCGCGCGGGCGATCGAATCGATGGGCTCGAAGATTCGTGCGCGCCGAATCGCATCGGACGCGGGCGTCGTCGGCGTACCCGGCTACGACGGCGAGGATCAGAGCGACGCGCGCTTTGCAGCCGAGGCCAGCGCTATCGGCTACCCGCTGCTGGTCAAGGCCTCGGCGGGCGGCGGCGGACGCGGGATGCGCCGCATCGCTCGGCCGGATGAGCTGCTGCCCGCGCTTGCGCTTGCGCGGCGTGAAGCCGAGGCGGCCTTCGGCGATCCGAGCCTGCTGCTGGAAAAGCTCATCCTGCGCCCGCGCCATATCGAGGTTCAGATCGCGGGCGACAAGCATGGCAACCTCGTCCATTTGTACGAGCGCGAGTGCTCGATTCAGCGCAACTATCAGAAGCTGGTCGAAGAGGCTCCGGCTCCTCGTCTTCGGCCCGAGACTCGCGCGACGCTGCATGAGGCGGCGTTACGGCTCGCAGCCGCGATCGGATACGATTCGCTCGGCACGGTCGAGTTCATCCTCGACGCCGAGGGCGGCCCGCCGCTGTTCCTCGAGATGAACACGCGGCTTCAGGTCGAGCATGGCGTCACCGAACTCGTTACCGGCCTCGATCTGGTCGAATGGCAGATCAGGATCGCGGCGGGCGAGCGGCTTCCGCTCACGCAGGAGCGGATAGAGTGCCGCGGCTCGGCAATAGAAGTGCGCCTCAACGCGGAAGATCCCGCAGCCGGATATCGTCCGTGCAGCGGGACGATTGTCGGATTCCACGCCGCCACCGCGCCGGGCATCCGAATCGACACGGGAATCGGCGCAGGCTCAACGGTCACACCGTATTACGACTCGATGCTGGCGAAGGTGATTGCGCACGGCGAGGATCGCACGTCGGCGGTGGCGCGGCTTTCGGCTGCGCTCGGGCGCGTCGCGATCTTCGGAGTGAGAACCAACCAGGCCTTCCTGCGCGGCATCGTCCGCCATCCGCGATTCCTCGCCGCCGATCTGACGACGCATTTTATCGAAGAGACCTTTCCCGGCGGATGGCGCGCCGAGCCGGGCGCGAACGCCGTGGAGCGTCTTGCCGCAATCTCGGTCTGGATGCGGGCGATTGGAAGTCGCGCTGATACCGGCCCGCAGAGTCCGTGGCAAACGCTCGGCGGCTTTCGGGTGAGCGAACGGGCGGGCAGGCCGGCGATCCTGCGTGTTCGGATAGAGTATCGCGGCGCGACCACACCCGCCGCGATAACAGGTGACGCGTCACGCTTCGAAGTTACGGTCGATGGCGCCACGAGCGTCGTCGAGAGCCGATTCGATAGCGACTCGGTCACGCTCGTGCGCGACGGGCACACGTATCGGCTTGTCTTTGCGATCGATGGCGCGCGCATCATGGTGTCGCGCGACGGCGCCGTGTCGGAGTTTGCGATTATTCCCGAAGTCGAGGCGGGAGGCGGGCAAGCGGCAGCGGCGCGCGGCGCACCGCGAGTCGTCGCGACGATGCCGGGCGTCGTGAATTCGATTGCGGTCGAAGTCGGCCAGGAAGTCGGCGAAGGCGAAACAATCGTGGTGCTGGAAGCGATGAAGCTGATGCACTCGCTGGCCGCGCCGGTCGCGGGACGAATCAAGGCCGTGCTCTGCACCGTCGGCGAAACCGTCGCATCCGGCGCAATCCTGGTCGAGATAGAACCAGGCGCTCCCGCGGCGTGATGTCGCACCGCCTCAGCAGCTCGAGCGTTTTGTCGGGCGTTGCGCCGCCGCTCCATCGGCTCTGCTCGTGCGTCGAGTCGAGTCTGGCGGCGCTCGCGAGTTGCCGGCGGGTGGCTTCTCTTACCTACTGCGGGAATTACCGCAAGGTGTCATGGCCTCGGTTTTTCGGTCGTTGCGCGCGAGGACGTTGTAATACGGGTCGCGCAATGCCGCGACAAAGCCAGCGTCCTCGATACATTGCCTCACCTGCACGAGCAGCGCCTGATTGGGATCCGGCAGATGTTTTCCGGCCGCCACTATCGTCGCGTTTATCGCATTGATCGAGCCCGTGCCGCATAGATCATTGGCTCCGGAACGCAAGGCCTCGGCTGCGACGGCGAAACCCATCGTCCGCCACACGGCGCGATGGTTTGCGACGTTGTCGAGCGCGAGCCTGCAAATCGCGACGTTTTTGAGGTATTCGTCGATAGTCTCTTCCGCGCTCTTCTGCGGCACCGTCCCCTTAAGCCGCGTGTTCTCCAGCCGCGCGGGCCATACCTTGAATGCGATAAAGCCGCTGCCGTAGCGCTCAAGCGCGCGGTCCTGCTGAGCGCGCAGCGCAAGCAGATGCTCGACGCGCTGGGCGAGTGTCTCGCCGAACCCGGTCACCATCCCGACCCACGGGATGTGAAGATGAAGGCTTTGGGCCGCGTCCACGATCCGTAACCAGTCGCGGCTCGTTATCCGGCTTGGGGCCGCGTTGCGGCGAACCTCGTCGACCAGGATTTCGGACGCGGCGCCGGGCATCCCGTCGAGACCCGCGTCCTTGAGTTCCGAAAGGAGATCGTAGGCCGTTCGGCCGGTCAGCTTTTCAAGGCCGAGAATTTCCTCGGGACTCAGCGCGTCGACGTGCACGGCGGGATAGTCGGTCTTGAGCATCTTCATCAGGTCGACGTACCAACTGAACGGAAGGTCGGGATTCACGCCGCCCTGGATCAGCACATCAAGGCCGCCGATACGCACTATCTCGTCCATCTGCCGCGCTATCTCATCGAAGCTGAGTGTATATGCACCCTCCTGATGCCGCGCGCGATAAAAAGCGCAAAACCTGCAAGCGACAGTACACACGGTCGTATAGTCGATATTGCCGCCGATTGAATAGGTTGCGATTTCGGGATCGGTTGCCCGAAGCCGCGCCTGATGGGCGGCCTGCGCGACTTCGTTCGCGGGCAGGTCGTAGAGCGCGAGAAGCTCGTCGGCGGAAAGCCTTTCGCCCGCCGCACCGCGGTCGAGTATCCGGTTCGGATTTTTTGGATTCAGATACGTGTTCATCGATCTTCCTCATCGCCATCCGCCGCGCCATCGAAGACGACCGGCGGCAACAGCCGTTTCCTATCCGCCGAGAACGTTCATGCTGACTTCACCGCGTCCTCGGTTGCGCCGTTCAATAAATCCCGGCGGTTTGTTCCAAATCGCATCCCGCACGAGCGAATCGAGCGCGTCGAACCGGCCGGCGCGCAGCGCCTCGCGCAGATCGACTCCCGTGGACGCGAACAGGCACGAAAACAGCCGCCCGTCCGCGGTCAGGCGCACGCGATCGCAACTCGCGCAGAATGGGTTCGAGACCGTCGCGATGATTCCAAGCTGGAACCTGGAATCGAGCAGATAATATGAGGCGGGATCGTTGGTGCGCGGGAGCGCCGATACGTCGAATCGTTCAGACACGGAGGCAAGGATTTCTTTTTCAGCAACGACCTTGTCCTCGCTCCAGAAACCGCGCCCGTCGAGCGGCATGAACTCGATAAACCTGAGCGGCAGATCTTCGGCGACGGCCCACTCCGTCAGGGGAACGACCTGTTCCTGGTTCAGACCGCGGATTATCACCGCATTTATCTTCACTCCGAGTCCCGCTCTTCGCGCGGATTCGATACCGCGAAGGACCTCGCACACGCGCCCGCCGCCCGTCATCCGCGAAAAAATCTCCGCCGAAACCGCGTCGAGACTGACGTTGACGTCGTCGAGTCCCGCCGCCGCAAGCGGCGCGGCCGCGCGCGAAAGCATCGCGCCGTTGGTCGAAAGCGAGACGCGCCTGAGCCCTGCGGGACGCACACTTTGCAACATCTCGACAAATCCTGTCGCGCCCTTGCGCACCAGCGGCTCGCCGCCGGTAATCCGCACCTGCTCGATGCCGAATTGTCCGACGAAGAGTCCGACCAGCGCATGAAGCTCCTCGAAGCGAAGAATGTCGGCGCGCGGTTTCCACACCGGACACTCCGGCATGCAATACAGGCATCGGTAGTTGCATCGGTCCGTGAGCGAGAGCCTGAGCTTTTTCTTGATCCTGCCGAACCGGTCGATGAGCGCCGGCCGCGCCGGTGAAGCGGGTTCAGATGTAGTGGCGTCCTTCAAAACGTGAAGCCTCCGAACCTTAGAAACCCGCCCACCACTATCGCCAGCATCGAAACCACCACGTTGTAACGCGCAAGCCATCGCATCCAGTTCGCGTAGCGCATCGCGTCCTGCCTCGCTCCCTCGACCTGCTGGCGGCTTGCGTCGTAGGGCAGCTTCACCACCACGCGCGGGCGCAGGTAGAAGGTCAGAACGCTCGCGGTGGCGATCAGCGTCGCCCAGATCGCAATCATCGCGCACAGCGCGATACCGTAGCCGCTGCGGTAGAACGCCAGATAGCCAAGTTCCCTTATAATGCCGAGCCGCCACAGCATCAGGAGCCCGCTCAGGGGAAGGCCGACCAGCGTTATCCAGTTCAGAATAGCGAAGTCGGTTCCCAGCCGATCGCCGAGACGGGCGGCCTGGCCCGGCGGAATCAGGTCAAGCCGCGGCGTCAGAAGGAAATCGAGGAACACGTTGGAGCCCACGAAAATCGCCGCGAACAGCAGATGCAGCGCGACCAGGATTTGCAGTTCGAGCGTGATCACCGGCCACTCCGATAACTTCCGACCCGAATCGTTTCGAGGTCCGCCGCAAGTTCCCCGGCGCACGCTTCGGTCCGTCCCCTTACTGAGACCGCACGCCTGGCCCATCGCTCGCAGTAATCGCATCGCGCGCAATCGAGCGAGCATCGGTCGTCGCGGAAGAACCCGAGGAAGCCGTCGAGCCTGCGGCTGTCGATACGGACTTGAAGCGTTTTCGGCGGATCGCCCATCAGCGACATCGGCGGCTGGATTCCAACCAGCAGTTGCGCGATGTCGCCGCCTCGGCGCGAACGATAGGCTCGCGCAGCCGCCTCGATCCAATCGGTATGCGAACTCGGGCCCTCGCCCATCTTCTCACGCCCCGCGATCTTGAACAGGTCGATTCCGAGGTCTTCGTAGACGCCGAGATCCTCGGGACGCACCCAGGGCGAGCGCAGATATTCGGCCGCGTCGCCGACCTTTTTGAGCGAGCACTGGTAATAGCAATAGTCAACATAGTATCTGCCGGCGATACTCTCGCCCGAATGTGAAATCATGTTCGAGTGATACTGGCGAATCGGGCAACTCAGCAGGCATCCCTCATTGACCACTAGCGAAAGCCGGCATCTCACGGATTTTCGAATCGCGCCAAGGCGCCGGAAGTCGCGGTTGACCTGTGGATCGAGATGAATCACCGAGGCGCCGAGGCTTTCGAAGAATGCCGCCTTGCGCGGGTCATCGACCGAGGCGAGCACCGAGATGTGCAGTTCGAGCGAAGGAAAATGCCTGCGCACCAGTTCCATCAGGAACGGATTCGCGGTAACCACGCCGGCCGCGCCGACCTCGGCCACCCATTCAAGGCGCTGGAGCAGTTCTCCCCGGCCCTCCTCGGAATATTCCTTGTTGCCGAGGCAGGTCGCGTTCATGACATAGATAAATCGAATCCCATGTCGCGCGGCTTCGGCTATGTGGAGGGCGATATCGTCCTCGCTGGCCTCTGACAGGACAAACGCGGGACGCAGCGTCGCCTCGGCCGGAAGGCTTCCGTAGATGTACTCCGGCGCGAAGGGGGCGATTCGCGGGACGAGGATGGGATCCCAGTTGGTCGGGAGCATCAACTTGCTATCGTGCGACTTATCCATTTGATATCCCGATTTCGCGGCCGTCGATTACCTGGCGGAATCCCCAGTTGATTCGAAGGCCGCCGAGCCAGAGTATTTTCACGCGCTCGACGCCGAGCTCGGCGCAAAGCCTTTCCTCGACACCCTCCGCGCCGTCGGATCGCTCGCCTTCGATAGCGACGGTCAGGACGCCGGAGGCGGCGGAGCGATCGCGAATCAGAAGCACGTTGCGCCCGAGCAGCGCGGAATCCCGTTCGACGCCAATGCGGACGTCGTAGGCGGTAATCATTCGCTCGCCGACCATCACGCTGCTTTCCGGGCGGCCGTAGATCTTGAGCCTCCGGAATCCGCATCCGCACTTGCACGGATCAACGGCGAACGCCGCGATATCGCCGGTGTCGTAGCGCACGAAAACGCTGCCCGCCGGAGCAAGCTTGGTGACCACCAGCCGCCCGCGCCGGCCGGGCGCCACCGGCGCCCCGTTCGCGTCAACGACTTCGAGGTAGCAGACGTCTTCGTGGACGTGAGGCATCGCGTGCAGGCGGCAATCGTCGAGCGCGGCGCCCTCCTGGGTGCCGGCGCGCTCGAAGACGTCGCCCACGCCGAGCCGCTCGGCCAGAAACTCGCGCATCCGCGGAGTCAGCGGCAGTCCGACCGCAACCACCGACTCGACGCTTCGAAAGGCTTCGGCAAGATCGAGCCCGCCCTGCGCGCCGCGCCGGACCATCGCAAGCAGAAACGGCGCCGTGGTGGTGACGAACTCGGGACGAACCGAGAAAAGGGTCCGCACAAAGGAATCCATGTTGTCGGCGCCGAGGCTTCCCCAGAAGAAGGCGCAATTGCCGCCGAGCCGGACCACCGCGTGCGCTTCGCAGGCGGCCAGGCGATGCCACACCGGGCTCATCAGGAGCGCGGTCATCGCGGGCCGAAAACCGGCCCATCGGAAACCGCGCATCGTGGGCCGGATGTAGATTTCCTCCTCCGCGGCGTCGAGCCAGAGCACGAGCGGTTCGCCCGAGGTTCCCCGGGTGCTGAAACCGACCGGGCCGTCGGCCGAGTTGGCCCAGCTCTCGCGCGCCTTGATCAGGTCCTGCTTGCTGACGATCGGGATACGCTCGAAGTCGCGAAGCGATTCGATTTGACCTTCGCCGAACCCGGCCTGCAACCAGCGTGCGCTATAGAAGGGAACGTTTGCGCGGGCGTGGGCCACGACTTCAGCGAGCCGTTCGAGGTGCCAGCTTTCGAGTCTTGCCCGCGGCCATCGCTCGATTTCGTCGGGACGCTCCGGTGTTTGCGAATTTTCTCTCATCCCTGTTCAACGGCTTGCGTCCAGGCCGCAGGCGATATCGTCGAGTCGTCCAAACCGAGCGCACATCCTTCCGGCGTTCGGGTCCATGATTGAGGCAGGCGCCATGACGGGGCGCCCTGGTAGCCCAGGTTCGATACCTGGACGCCGTCGAGCCGATAGACGCCGGCGCGCAGATGGAAGTATCCGCAGGTCCCGCATTGCGGCGCCATCAGCATGCTCGACGGCACGTGAAGAAGGTAACGCCACGGCGCGCCGCTGCCGCGCATAGGCGGCGGGTCTTCATCGTTGAAGGCGATGACGGTGCGCGCGGGCGGTTTTCCGGTGCCGCTTCGGCCCTTATGACGAATTTCGGCGGCGAGAAGCGCGGCCACGTCGGCGCGAACCACCAGCACGTCAACCGGGATCTGCTCGAGTACCGCCGGGGTGAGCGTCACGCGCTCGGCCGAAGCGTCCAGCCCGATGAAGCGGCCGCCCAATCTTTCCGCCACTCCGCGCACAAGACCCGGCATCAGGAGGGCGGAACCGAGAAAGGAAAGCGGGCTGCCGCCGAAGTCCTGAACGGCAATCGTTGCGCCGCGCTTTACGCCCATAAGCTCGTAGCACCAGGCAAGATGCTCGGCCCACGCGTCGAGCGCCCCGGGTTGAAACACGAGCCGCCCGTTTGGAACATCGAAGATAAGCCTTGTTTCAGCCGCCGGCATTGTCGCCTCCGGCCGACTCGTCGTAATGCAGAACCACCACGCCGACGTGATCCATGCTGGCGATCTGGCGGGTGCGGAGCGCGGTACCGGATTTGATTCCCGCATTGCGCGCCGCCTCCGCATAGCCGAGCATCGCCGACAAGGCCTCCACTCCCATCTCGGCCCGCTCCAGCATCTCCCACGGAACGATCGAGACCCGTCCGCTGCCCGGATCGAGCGGAACCAGCGACACATTCACGAGCGGAAAGCCGTGGCCGTGCGGAGGAAGCCACGTCGGATGCGGCGCTACCACCGGACCCAGCTCGGGCAATCCCCACACGGTGAAGATCGGGCGACCACACTCGGTCTCGAGCCGCGCGCGCCATCGTGAATCAAAGCATCCGGTGGATACGAAAACGTGCTTCGCCCCCGTGACCATCGGCGCCGCCCGTCCGCGCGCCAGCATCGCGTCGGCCTGACGGCGATGCATCATGAGATAAAAACTTCGCTCCAGCCTGCGCGACCACTCCTCGGCCGAATCGTCGAGCCCCGTGAATACGATCGGCATCCCGTGAAGCAGGGCGAGCAGAATTCCGGTCAGCGCCTCCCACGAGCCGAGCGCCGACTCGCTCCATACGAAGGCTGTCTCGCGAAGCTCCGGTATGAACGCCGCCATCGACGCCGCCATCGCGGACAGCGAGAAGTGTGAATGGCTTACGACTCCGCGACGCGACGACAGGAGGACGGCGGGTTCGACGGCGCGCCTCGGCCCGGCGGCCTGGTTATAGGCGCCGCCGAGCTCCGCCTTTCGGATCGTCTCGAGGCCCGCGGTTTCGAACTGGCCCGGACCGCTCGCGGTTAGCGCCGCCGCCGCTCCGGCCTCCGCGACGCGCGACGCCAGTTGTTCGCCACGATCATCGCTCTCGGGCAGAAAGATCTGACGGCCCGCGAACAGCCCGGCGAGCAACAGAACAAGGCTCTCGAGCGGATCGGGATCGAGGACCGCAAACGGGCCCTTGGAAGCCGAGGCCTGCAGTCCGCCGGCGACGCTTTGCACTTGTTCGAGAAGTTCGGCGCCGCTCAGCGTCAGGTCGCCGCGCACGACCGCCGGTTTGGCGGCCGCCGCGGTCAGGCGCTGGCGCAACACTTTGCTCAGCGGCTGCTGAACGACGGGCACACGGCGAGGTATTCCCACTGGCCAGTACCATGAAGGCAGGGCGCCTCCAACCTTCGACATCAGTGCGCCTCGAAATCAGCCCGCTCGAACGCGACGTTGGTCTGCCTATCATTTTGAGTAGGCGCCCAACTGAACAGCGTATATTCGAAATGCCGGTAGCCTCCCGCGAAATGGATACCCTTCGGAGGACCGGGCATTAGTCCGTCCTGCGGCATACCGTTGGGATGTTGATAAGGCTCCCAGGCGTGATAGACGACAACCTGATCCGGCCGCACGCACGGAGTGAGCTTCGCCCTGACGAGGAACTCTCCGTAGTCGTTGAAGACCCGGATAAAGTCGTGGTCAGCGACTCCCTTTTCGGCCGCAACGCGGTCATTGACAAAGGCGAACGGTTCTCCGCGATGGAGCTTCAGCATCTCCTCGGAGGTATGCCAGTTGGCATGGATGCTCCATCGGACGTGGCCGCCGGTAAAGCGCATCGGCTGACGCCCGCCGATGTTCGGCGGACGTTTGTAGCGCACCAGGGCCTCGTCGGCCTCGACGAAATAGGGATGATCGATGTAGAACTCGATGCGGCGGGTGGTGGTGGCGTAGGGGATTTTTCTCTCGACCTGGTCGCGCATCGGAACGTGGACCTCGCCGGGGACCATGTCCGAACTCTGGCAGACGATCCCATGCCAGGGCGGACGGCCTGCGAGCCACGCCTTGCCGTTCTTGCGCATGTTGGCGAGGCTTAGATCCTCGTCGTCGAGACTGTACAGCCATCCCATACGGCCGAGAGCCTTGAGGCAGTCGTCCACCAGCCGTTCCTCGTCCTCGTTGCTCTCGCCGTAACGGTCGCCGTAGGTCGCCCGCCAGTAGAGATCGTCGACGATGATTTCGCGCTCGCCGGACATGTACTTGTCGACACCGCGCGCCTTCAGATGCTTCGCGACGCTGCGCAGGATGCCGAGCGCCATCTGCCGGTCCGAACGCGACTCACCCTGCATCGCGACCGACTGATCGGTGAAGCAGAGCAGCCGCGTATCTGGAGTCGAGTATTTGGCATCGGCATATTCGTAGTAAGACGCGGCCGGCAACAGATAGTCGGCGTAAAGGCCGGTGGTGCTCCATCGAGTGTCGAATACCACAATGAGTTCGAGCTTCGGCCAGAGTGTCTTCAAGTAGGTATTCATGCCGCCGCGATGGCGCCTGAGTGGATTCGATCCGGACACCAGCATCGCCTTGGGCTCGACCTTGTGATCGAAACCCTCCCACCATCCGCGCTTGAGAGCGTCTTCGGCGTAGTCGCTTATCTTTTTGTTGGTGTAGGGATCCTCCAGGTACTTGTCCCAAACCTCCTTGTAACCGGCGTGGCGATACCATAGAAACGCGCCCGGCGTCAGCACGCCCGAAGCCTTGAGCGCCTCGCGCGTTGCGCCGTTGGCAGCCTCGACCGGCGGCATCGTGGGATCCATCTTGAGGCGGGTCTTGTAGTCCTCCATCATGAGCTGCGACATGGTCGCGACCGCCGCGATCGGCTCGGAGGATTCGATCAACTGCTTGGGCATCCCGCTCACGGCCGACATCGAAGCCGCCGCCTCGGTTCCCGGCGACCATCCCTGCGTGCCCGCTCCCGGCTTGCCGATACTGCCGGTGAGGGCGAGCACATAACAGTAGGAGCGCTCGAGCAGATCGCCGTGATAGAGCTTGCCTGCGATGAAGTTCATGTAGCCGAAGATTTTGCGTGGCGGACGGCAGAGTTCCGCAATCTGCTGAAGAGTCTCGGGATGCACGCCGGCCATCTCGTGCACCTTCTCGGGCGTATACTCCTCGAGCCGTTCCTTAAGGCGGGAGAAGACCGTGCGCACCTCGACTTCGGCACCGTTGGCAAGCCGCACGGTGCGCCGCGCGTCGAGCGCGTAGTCGCATGCGCGCTCGAGCGTGCCCTTGGGCAGTTGCGCTAGTTCGCCGGTTGGGGCGTCGATTACATAGAATTGCTCGGGGTCGCCGCCCGCGCGCAGATCAGAGTCGCGCAAAAAGCGGCCGTCGTCGCTTCTGACGAGCACCGGACAGTCGGTCTGCTCGGCAACGAAATCGCGATCGATCCACCCGTTGTCGATGAGGATTTTGCACACTCCGAGCCACAGCGCCGGGTCGGCGGACCAGTTGATCGGCACCCAGACGTCAGCGAACTGGCAGGAAGGGTTCTTGTCGGGCGCAATTGCGATTATCTTTGCGCCCCGGTAGCGCGCCTCAAGAACGTAATGCACGTCGGGAATGTTCGCGTACACCGGATTCGACATCAGGATGATCGTGTCGGGGAGAAACCAGTTCTCGATTCCGGGCGCGTGATGCATCTCGCCGAACGTGAGCCATTGCCCAGACTTGAAATCGCCGGTGACGAAATCGAGGTCGAGGCTCACGCCGCCGAGAAGAGCCGTGATGCCGGTGGTCGAGCCCTCGGCGGCGCCGCGGAAGACGCCGATACCGTTGGCCGCGTGGTCATCGAGGAGGGCCTTGCCGCCGTATTTCTGGATTATGTCGGCCAGCTTCGCGCCGATTTCGTCGAACGTCTGTTCCCATCCGACGCGCTCCCATTTGCCGCCGCCGCGCTCTCCGACGCGCTTCATCGGATAGAGCACCCGGTCCGGACCGTACATCGCGCGCGAGTGCTGATAGCCCTTCTGGCATCCGCGCGGATTATAATCGGGGACCCGCTCCTCCGGATCGGAGAATTCCGGATACGTACAGGATATTTCCTCGCGAATTACCTTGTTGTCTTTGACATAGACCTTGAAAGGGCAGCTTCCGGGGTAGCAGTTGACCCGATGGGTGCCCCATCGGCAACCCTCCCATTGCCAGTATCGATGCCGCTCCTGCTCGGGGTCCAGCCTATCTTCGGACTTTTCGCCACTATGCGTCGCGCGCGCCATTTCCGGGCCCTCCGCGGCTATTGCTGAAACTCGGCCTTCTCGAACTGGATGCTGGTGTGACGGTCCGACTGCGACGGCGTCCAGGTCATCAGGCTGTACTGGTAATGACGATACCCGCCGGCGAAGTGAATACCCTTGGGCGGACCCGGCAACAGTCCGTCGTACGACATCCCGTTCGGATACTGGTACGGCTCCCAGGCGTGGTAGATGACCAACTGGTCCGGCCGCACGCACGGCGTCGGCTTGGCCCGGACGAGAAATGCTCCATAGTCATTGAAGACCCGGATGAAGTCATGGTCGCCGATTCCCCTGGCCTCGGCGACCGAATTGTTGATGAAGGCGAACGGTTCGCCGCGATGCAGTTTCAGCATCTCCTCGGAAGTATGCCAGACGCCGTGGATGCTCCATCGGACGTGCCCGCTGGTGAGCCTCAGCGGCTGGTGTCCGCCTATGAAGGGCGGCGTCTTGTGGCGCACCAGATGCTCGTCGGCTTCGATGAACCAGGGATGATCGAGGTAGAACTCGATGCGCCGCGTGGTGGTCGAGTACGGAACCTTGTGTTCGACCTGATCCCGCATCGGCCAGAACACTTCGCCGGCGACCAGATCGGAATTTTGCGCCATGATGGTCGGGAAATTGGGCCGCCCGGTCAGCCACACCATCCCATCCTCGCGCACCTTGTCGAGGCTCAGCGAATCTCCATCCAGCGCCGTGTACCAGCCCATCTGGCCGAGCGCGCGGTAAGCGCTATCGACGAGCCGCTCTTCGTCCTCGTTACTCTCGCCGTAATGGTTGCCGTAGGTGGCGCGCCAGTAGATATCGTCGACGACGATTTCGCGGTCGCCCGACTTGTAACGCGCTATCCCGCGCTTTTTGAGATTGGCCTGCACGCCGCGCAGGATGCCGAGCACGATCTGACGATCCGATCGTGATTCGCCCACCATCGGGACCGTCTCATCTGTGAAAATGCCGAAGCGGGTGCTGGGCGCGGCGCCCTTGGCGTCGGCGTACTCATAATAGGACGCAGCAGGGAGTACGTAGTCGGAGTAGAGCGCGGTGGTGCTCCAGCGCGGATCGAGCACCACTATCAATTCATATTTCGGCCACTGCGTCTTTAGGTAGGTATTCATTCCGCCGCGGTAATGGCGCAGCGGATTGCCGCCCGAAACGAAGGTGGCTCGCGGCGTCATGTCGCGCGCCGGGCGATCGAACCCCTGCCACCATCCGGCTTTCAGCGCTTCCTCGGCATATTCGCTGATCTTCTTTCCGGTGTGTGGGTCTTCGAGAAACTTGTCCCAGACTTCCTTGTATCCGCCGTGGTAATACCAAAGGAAAATAGGGGTCGCGTACGTGCCGTTGGCGCGCAATTGCTCGCGCAGCGCGCCAAAACCCGCCTCGACCATCGGCATCGAGGGATCCATCTTGAGGCGGGTCTTGTAGTCCTCGACCATCTTCTCCGACAAGTTCATCGCGTACATTATCGGGTCGGAGGATTCGAGTACGTCCTTGGGAAGTCCGCTCAGCATCGGCATCCCGCATCCAAACTCCGCTCCGACCGACCATCCCTGCGTCCCGCATCCGGGCTTGCCGATGTTGCCAGTGAGCGCGAGCATGTAACAGTAGGAGCGTTCCAGCAGGTCGCCATGATAGGTCTTGCCGGCCTGCCAGTTGATGAAGACGTAAACCTTGCGCGGCGGCCGGCACAGCCCGGCGATTTTCTCGATCATCTCGGGATGCACGCCCGCCTGTTCGCGAACGCGCTCAGGCGTGTATTCCTCGATTCGCCGCCTGAGCAGGACGAACACCGGAGTTGCCTCGATCTCGGCGCCATCCTTCAGGCGCACCTTGACCCGGCCGTCGAGCGCATATTCGCACGAAACCGAAAGCGTGCTCTTGGGAAGCGGCTCGATCTTCGCGGTCGCCGAATTGAGCACGTAGAACTGCTCTTCGTCGCCGCCCTCTACCATGTCCGATTCGCGTAGAAAGCGCCCCGTGTCAGAGCGCACCAAGACCGGCGCGTCGGTCTGCTCGCGGACGAACTCGTAATCGACCCATCCGCGCTCGAGTAGAATCCGGCAGACTCCGAGCCAGAGCGCGGGATCGGCGGCCCAGTTGATCGGCACCCATACGTCGCAGAACTGCGCCGTCGGGTTTTTGTCGGGCGCGATCGTCACGACCTTGGCGCCCCGGTAGCGCGCCTCGAGCACATAGTGCATGTCCGGGATGTTCGCATAGACTGGGTTGGAAAGAACGAACAGGGTATCCGGCAGGAACAGCGCTTCGATCCCGGCGGTGTGGTGGTACTGTCCGAACGTCAGGTACTGGCCGCGGTTGAAATCGCATCCGAGCGCGTCGGTGTCATAGCTTACACCGCCAAGCAACGACGTGACTGCGCCGATCGTACCCTCGGAACCGCCCCGCACCACGCTCGCACCGTTGGAACAGTGCTCATCGATGATGCTTTGCGGGCCGTACTTCGCGATCACGTCGGCAAGTTTCGCGCCGATCTCGTCGAAAGCCTGCTCCCATCCGATGCGCTCCCATTGGCCGCTGCCACGCTCGCCCTTGCGCTTCATCGGATACACTACCCGGTCCGGCCCGTACATCGCGCGCGAGTGCTGATAGCCCTTCTGGCATCCGCGCGGATTGAAGTCGGGAACCCGAAATACCGGATCGGTGAACTCGGGATAGGTGCATGACACCTCCTCCCGGATCACCTTGCCGTCACTCGCATAGACGCGGAAGGGGCAATTGCCCGGCAGACAATTAACCCGATGAGTGCCCCATCGGCAGTTATCCCACTGCCAGTATCGGAGCCGCTCCTGTTCGGGGTCGAGTCCGTTACTGGGCTTTTCGCCACTGTCCAATGCGCGCGACATTTCCGGGCCCTCCGCGGCTACTTCTGCATCTCCGCCCTCTCGAAGGATATATTGGTCTGCCGATCGGACTGCGAAGGCGACCAGTTCCAGAGCGTGTATTCGTAATGCCGGTAGCCGCCCGCAAAATGCAGTCCCTTGGGCGGACCCGGCAGCAACCCGTCGTAAGGCATCCAGTTCGGATACTGATACGGCTCCCAGGCGTGATAGATGACGAGCTGGTCGGGACGGGTGCAGGCGCTCAGCTTCGCCTTGACCATAAACGCGCCGTAGTCATTGAACACGCGGATATAGTCATTGTCGGCAATACCCTTTTCCTTGGCGACATCACTGTTGATGAAAGCGAACGGTTCGCCGCGGTGAAGCTTCAGCATCTCGTAGGCGACTACCCAGTTGGAGTGGATGCTCCATCTGAGATGCCCGCTGGTCAGCCGAAGCGGCTGGGACCCGCCGATATTCGGCGGCTGCTTGTAGCGGACCAGGTGCTCGTCTGCCTCGATGAACCACGGATGGTCGAGATAGAGCTCGATTCGGCGGGTCGTGGTCGCGTAGGGGACTTTCTGCTCGATTTGGTCGCGGAACGGCCAGAAGGCCTCGCCGGGCACGATATCCGCGTTCTGGACCACGGTCGCATGCCATCCGGGACGCCCGGAGAGCCACGCCTTGCCATTCTTGCGCAAGTTGTCGAGGTTGAGTTCCTCGCCGTCGAGGCTCTCGAACCAGCCCATCTGGCCCAGCGCGCGGTAGGTGTCGCTGACCAGGCGCTCTTCGTCCTCGTTGGTCTCGCCGTAGCGATCGCCGAAAGTGGCGCGCCAGTACAGCTCGTCAACGATGATTTCCTTGTCGCCGTTGTGGTACTTCTCGATGCCGCGTTTCTTCAGCTCCGCCTGCGCGTGACGCAGGATCCCAAGCGTTATCTGGCGGTCGGTGCGGGACTCGCCCACCATCGGGACGGTCTGATCGGTGAATGTGCTGAAACGCGTCGCGGGCGTCGAATATTTCGCGTCGGCGTACTCATAGAAGGACGCGGCCGGCAACACATAGTCGGCGAGCAAACCCGTGGTGCTCCATCGCGGGTCGAGCACCACGATTAGTTCGAGCTTCGGCCAAAGAGTCTTGAAATAGGTATTCATGCCGCCGCGATGGCGCCTGAGCGGATTGGAGCCTGAGACCAGCAGCGCCTTGGGAGTGATGTCCTTGGCCGGGCGCTCGAACCCCTTGAGCCATCCCTTGGAGATTGCCTCTTCAGCGTAGGAGCTGATTTTGCGCGGCGCGTTGGGATCCTGGAGAAACTTGTCCCAGAGTTCCTTGTAGCCGGCGTGGTGGTACCACAGGAAAACCGGCGGCGCGAGCGTCGCACCCGCGCGCACGCCCTCGCGCAGCGCGCCGAGCGCGGCCTCCTGCGGCGGCATCGTCGGGTCCATCTTGAAGTGATTGCGATAGTCCTCCTGTACCTTCTGCGTCATGTCCATCGCGTGCAGAATGGGATCGCCCGATTCGAGCACCTGGTTGGGCATCCCGCCGACCACCGCCGCGCCGCCGATATATTCGGCGCCCGCGGACCATCCGCGCGTGCCGGTGCCGGCCTTGCCGATATTGCCGGTGAGCGCGAGCATGTAACAGTACGACCGTTCCAGGAGATCACCGTGATAGAGCTTGCCGGCGTTCCAGTTGACGAACACGAAGACCTTGCGCGGCGGCCTGCACAACTCGGCAAGCCGCGCGAGGTGCTCGGGATGGATTCCGGAAAGCTGATGCACTTTGTCCGGCGTGTACTCGGCGACCCGGCGCCGGAGCAGCGAGAAGACCGTCGTCAGGCGAACGCGCTTGCCGTCGCTCAGCGTGACTTCCGGATTCGCGTCGAGCGCGTAATCGCAGGGCGCTTCGAGCGTGCCCTTGGGCATCTGCACGAGTTCGCCGCTTGCGCTGTCGACCGCATAGAACTGCTCGGAATCTCCCCCCTGCTTCAGGTCCGAATCGCGCAGGAACTGATGGGTGTCTTCGCGTACCAGAACCGGCGCGTCGGTCTGCTCCTTGACGAAGTCGGCGTCAATCCAGCCCTTTTCGATCAGAATGTTGCACACGCCGAGCCATAGCGCCGGATCGGCCGACCAGTTGACCGGCAGCCACATGTCAGCGAACTGCGCAGTCGCGTTCTTGTCGGGCGCGATAGCAACTACTTTCGCGCCGCGATAGCGCGCCTCCAGGATGTAGTGAATGTCGGGGATATTCCCGTAGGCCGGGTTGGAGAGAACGATTAGCGTGTCGGCGAGGAACCAGGTCTCGATTCCCGGAGCCTGCTGGAACTGGCCGAAAGTCAGATACTGGCCGACGTTGAAATCGCCGATGAGGAAATTCAGGTCGAAGCTGACGCCGCCCAGGCGTGATACGAATCCCGTCGACGCGCCCTCGCCGCCCCCGCGCAGCACCCCGGCGCCATTGGTGCCGTGGTCGTCCATCACGGCCTGCGAGCCGTACTTCTGGATGATCTCAGCGAGCTTCGCGCCGATTTCCTGATACGCCTGCTCCCATTCGATTCGTTGCCACTGCCCGCTGCCGCGCTCCCCGACGCGCTTCATCGGATAGAGCAGCCGGTCGGGTCCGTACATCGCGCCCGAGTGCTGATAGCCCTTCTGGCATCCGCGCGGATTGTAATCGGGAAGGCGAAACTCGGGGTCGTCGAATTCAGGATAGGTGCAACTGATTTCCTCACGCACGACGCGGCCGTCTTTTGCATACACGCGGAACGGACAACTGCCGGGGTAGCAGTTGACCCGATGCGTGCCCCATCGGCAATTGTCCCACTGCCAGTAGGTCTGGTCCGCTTTGACGGCGGCCTGTCTTGCCGGAGCGTTCTCGTCGACCTTCTGCCTTGCCATTGTTAACGCCCCTTGCTCGCCACGGCGTCCTGATCGAGGGGTTCCACGGGAGCCGCGACCTTGAACGGAGTGAAGGCGTCGGCCCATTTGTAGATGATGAGCAGGTCCATCAGTTCCGAGACGTCGCCGTTTTCGGCGTTGGCGCGATGCTCGCGCAGGGTGGCCAGCGCCTGGTCCACCTGCGGGCCGAAATACTCGCGCAGCAATTCAATCGGGATGTCGGGCTTGTCGGTCGGCCGATTGCCCTCGGCGAAAGTCGTCGGGCGGATGAAAGGGGGAATGTAATAGACGTTCGGCTCGGTGCCGTAGTCCGGGCGAAGCGGCAACGCCACCTTGTACTGCTTGACCAGCTTGTGGACGAAGCTCTGCTCGTCGTCGAGATATCCGAAGTACATCGCGCGCGCGGGGCAGCTTTTCGCGCACACCGGAGCGTACTGGTTGTCAACCCGCGACGAACAGAAGTCGCACATCTCATAGGTGCCCGATTTCAGATTCTCCATCGGGATCTTGTAGGGGCAGGCGGCCAGGCAAAGTGCGCATTCGTCGCACGAGCGGAAGTCGATGAACACGATGCCGTCTTCCTCGCGCTTGCGCATCGCATGCGCGGTGCCGTTCTGCCGGGCCGAGGGCAGGCCTCCGCCGCGCGCGAAATGGCCCTCGCAGGCGTTGACGCAGGGAGGATTCGTGCAGTGATTGCACAACCGCGGCATATAGAAGAAGTAGCCGTTCGGCCATTCGCCGCCGCCCTGGTCTTCTTCCCAAATCGGACCCCATTTCACGGGCTCTCCGGTCTCTTCGGTGATCGGATGCAGGTACTTGGCGCCGACCGGCGAGGAGTAAACCTCCTCCCAGTTGAAGGTCCAGGTGCCGCCGTAGTCCTCGACGCGGTCGGGAAGCTTGCGCCCCATCTCCATCCAGCCTTTGGGCCACCCCTTGCCCGGCTTGGTCTCGCACCAGATGTAGCGCAGCATCTCGGTCCCGGGATGATTCAGCCGATGGGTACTGCAGGCCACGGTGCAGGTCTGACACCCGATGCACTTGTCGAGGTTGATTACCATCGCAAGTTGTCTTTTGCTCATTGAATTTTTCCCCTCGTGCCCGGCACGCGGTTGATCCGAAAGTTTTCGTTAAACGCCCGTGAACCCTCAGGACGCTATTGCCGATGAGATGTTGATGCTGGCGTAAGTCGCGCGTCGCGCGAAGGCTGGTCCAACCGCGCGCGCCATTGCGCGGGACGGCGCAACCGTTTCTTTTGCCCGCTGTTCCAACCCCAATCGCAAGCGGCGCGCGACCCCGCATCGCCCACGCACGTGGGCAACGGCTGATGTACGCGGGGTGGATGGCTTCGGCCACCCTCCCTCGATCCGCAATAGCGGCATCGTTCAACCCCCGAGAAAGACCGCCTAACGTGCGTTAGGACGTGTGCAGTACGCGTGCCAGCGGCCCGCGCTTCGTAGTTTCTTGGCTTTCAGTTGGCCGACTGATACGGCGAGTGATGCTGATGGCGACACATTGGTTCTATCAGACTCATACCGACCATATGTCGTAAGCAACGGCCCGCAGTCGCAACCGACAGATTCACGGCATAGTGTCGGAGTGGAACGCACGCTGCGCGCTGATCGCGCGGTGCCACAGATAGCGAGCAACCTTCATGGCGCGGATGGCGCGGGCCTTGCGAGCCTCGGGAGGCGAAGTTTCAACCGCAGGAGATCGTTTCGGAGGAACAACGATGGCGAAGCAAACCGTCGGCGCACGACTTGCCGACCTGTTTCATGCCGAAGGAATCGATACGCTGTTTTCGATTCCCGATCCGAGCTACAGCGCGGTGCACGGACGCGCGCTCGAACTTGGAATGAGAATCGTCGCGCCGCGTCATGAATCAGCGGGCGTGCACATGGCCGACGGCCTCTCCCGAGTGACCGGACGGCCCCAGGCGGTGATGGCCGGAATGGGTCCCGGAGTGGCGAACCTGGTGCCCGGCGTGGTGTGCGCGTGGATCGAGAGTATCCCGGTCGTGGTTATCGGCACGCAGCGCGTCAGCAGTGCCCTGTCGGCGGTCCGCCACGGCCGATTCCAGTTCACGCCGCAGATACGGCTGTTCGAGCCCGTAACGAAATACGCGGCGGTGGTCGAAGGCGCGCATCGGATCGACGAAATCGTCCATCAGGCGTTCCGCCAGGCTACCACCGGCCGGCCCGGACCCGTTTATATCGAAATTCCTTCGGACGTGATGGGCGCGACGGCCGACTTCGGGCCGCTCGTGCCTCCCGAGCGCTATCGGCTCGGTCCGCAGCCCGCGCCGGCTGAGGTCGTCGAGGCTGCGGCGAAGGCGCTGCGCGCGGCGAAGCTTCCGCTCATCGTCGCCGGCACCGCCATTCATACTTCGCGCGCCCACGGCGAGTTCAAAAAGCTCGCCGAGCTGCTCAAGTGTCCGGTGGTGCCGAGCGCGGGCGGGCGCGGCGCCCTGCCCGAGACCCATCCCCAGGTGCTGCCGTTCCTCGGCGCCGGCGAACAGGCCTGCCAAAATGCCGACTGCGTGCTCACGGTCGGCTCGGGAGTTGGGGAACCGATGCATTTCGGCGGTCCTCCGCTGTTTGCGCCTCGCGAGCGCCAGCGATGGATTACGATCGAGCGCGACGCGGCCTCGATTGGGATGAATCGCGAATTCGACCTCGCGATGCCCGGCGATTTGCGCGCGGTGCTTCCGCAACTGACAGCCGCTCTGGAAAAGCTCGCGCCGTTCCAGCCGCCCGAGGAGCTGGCGAAATGGCGCCGCGAGTACGAGGAGCATCGCCAACGCCTTATCGCCGAGGCCCCCGATTCGGTTCCGATTCATCCCGGGCGCTCGATCGCCACGGTGCGCGAGTCGATACCCGACGACGCCGTGCTGGTGCGCGACGGCGGAGCAACCGCCTTGTTCGAGGTCGCATACGGTCAGCAGCGCTCGACCGAGTTTCTATGGACTTCCAAGTTCGGCCACCTCGGCACCGGGCTGCCCTATGCTATCGCGGCGCAACTCCATTTCGGCCCCGAGCGATGCGTCTACCTCATCTCGGGAGACTCCGCGATGGGTTTCAACCTGATGGAGTTGGAGACGGCGGTGCGCCACAACCTGCCCGTGCTCGTCGTCGTCAACGACGATAACCATTGGGGCATGGAAGTGATGGTGCAGAAGATGATCATGGGCCGCAACGTCGAGTGCAGGACCACGCCACTTCGCCTCGATCAGATCGCGCGCGGCTTCGGCGCTCACGGCGAATACTGCACGAAGACCGATGAGATTGGGCCGGCGATTGAACGGGCGCGCGCGTCGAGGAAGCCCGCGATCGTGCAGATAAAAATCGACTCCGAGGTGAATGCGAACCGGATGCCGGAGTTTCAGAAGTTCGCCCTCTGGTACGCCGGCAACTACTGAACGACGGAATCTTCAATGCGGGACGAGGCAGCTCTCGCCTGTCGCGAGAAAGACCGGTCCGCATGACGACGCAAGCTCGTGGCGCGACGATGAATGGCTCAATCGAAAGCCTTTTCTCACTGCGCGGCCAGGTCGCCCTCGTTACCGGCGCATCCTCGGGCCTTGGAGTCGAATGCGCCACGGCGCTCGCGATCGCGGGCGCTGACGTGGCACTGGTGGCGCGCCGGAGCGAGCGGCTCGAAGCTCTGGCGCGCAGGCTGCGGGACGAGCACCATGTGCGGGTCGCGCCAATTCCCGCCGACATCGCAATTGACACCGAGCTTGAGCGAATCGTCGAGCAAACCGTCGCACAACTCGGCGAGATCGACATCCTCGTCAACAACGCGGGCATCGCCCTGGGCGGCGCGGCCTCGGTAATCACGCGCGCTAAATGGGACGCCGAGTTCGCGGTCAACGTGACCGCGCCGATGATGCTCGCGCAGCGCGTGGCGAATCGATTAATCGCACGCAAGGCTCCCGGGCGCATAATCAACATCACCTCGATGTACGCAAGCCTGGCGAGCCCGTACCGGATGGCGGCCTACGCGGCGAGCAAGGCGGCGCTCGAGAACCTTACGCGGGAACTGGCGGTCGAATGGACCTCTTATAATATCAACGTCAATGCGGTCTCACCCGGGATGATTCCCACCGGGCTGAACGAGCGCGGACTCAAGATTCCCGGAATCCGCGAGCGGACGGAAATTTTCACCCCGATGGGACGGCTCGGCGAGCCCGGCGAGATAAGAGGCGCGATCATTTACCTGGCGGGACCGGCGTCGAGCTACGTGACCGGCTCGGTGCTTCACGTGGACGGCGGATACCACGCTTGGTAGCTCGCGCCGCCGCGGCCCGGCAAGCGGCACCGCCCCGCCGCGTTGCGCCGAGGGGACGGCGGCGCTCACAATGCTTGGCGTTTGCGCGCAAGAGTAGGAGGCTTGGAGGATGGCTATTTCGTTCGAGACGGTTTACGAGCAAATCAAGGCGCTGCTCGGGCAGACACGAACCATCCCGATCGGCAAAATCAATCGGCTCGACCTGGAACGCTTCGCCGTCGCGGTCGACGATCCCAACCCGCTGTTCTTCGACGACGCCTTCGCGCGCGAGCACGGTTACCCGGGCGCGCTCGCGCCGCCGCTCTATCTGAGCAGCGTGCTCGGATGGGAGGCGGGTCCGTTTGAAGACTCGCTGCGCCCCGACGGCACTCCCAATAACGACGCGATGGCGGTTCCGATCCGCGGCCTCAGGGTCATGGGCGGCGGACAGGAACTCGAATTCCATCGGCCGGTTACCGCCGGGATGGACGTGGTGATGGAATTCAGCGTGAGCAACGCGGAACTGAAGCGGGGACGAACCGGCCCGCTGCTGGTGGTTCAGCTAAAGAAAAGATTTCTCACCGCTGACGGAACCCCGATTGTGACCTGCCGCGAGAATTTCATCGCGCGCTGAAAGCCGAGGAGCGAGATGGGACAGGCAAACCTTTTCTTCGAGGACGTGAAAGTCGGCACGACCGTCACGCCGTTGGTGAAGCGCCCGAGCACGGTGCAGCTATTCCGCTTCAGCGCGATGACCTGGAACTCGCACAAGATCCATTACGACAAACCCTACGCACAGAGCGAAGGCTACCCCGACGTCCTGGTGCAGTCGCATCTGCACGGCTCCTTTCTCGCGCAGGCGGTGATGGACTGGGCGGGGCCGTCGGCGCGCATGGTCGGGTTCCGATGGCAAAACCGCGCGATCGCGTGCCCGGGCGACGTTCTCACCTGCGCCGGGACCGTGGTCAAGACCGAGATGGGCGACGGATGCGGCTACGTCGAGTGCGAACTCGAGGAGCGCAACCAGCGAAACCAACTATGTGCTCCCGGATGGGCGCGGGTTGCGCTTGCGCTGCGCACCGAACCGTCAAAGTGAGGGAATAGCGCCAATGAGCCAGGAATTCGACAGCGAGCAAAGCTTAATTGAATCGTTCGTCCGCCGCTTGGCCGCCAAATACGATCGCCGCTACTGGCTCCAGTGCGCGAAAACCGGCCAACCGCTTGACGCGCTTTGGCGGGAGCTTGGCAAGGCCGGCTTCCTCGGCGCGATGGCGCCCGAGCAGTACGGAGGAAGCGGCGTCAGCCTGACCAGGCTCGCGATCCTGATGGAGCAGCTTGGAAACCACGGCATCCCGCCGCTGCTCCTGGTCGTCAGCGTGATGGGAGCGGTTGCGATCGCGAAGCACGGAACCGAGGAGCAGAAGCGGCGCTATCTGCCGCCGCTGGCCGACGGCTCGGAGCGGTTCTGCTTTGCGATTACCGAGCCCGACGCGGGCAGCAACAGTTTTCGTATCCGCTCGCTTGCGCGGCGCGATGGCGATCACTACGTCCTTAACGGCCAGAAGGTGTTTATCAGCGGCGTCGATCAGTCCGAGCACATGCTCGTGGTCGCACGCACGATCGCCGCCGACTCCGCCAGCGACAAGCGCGAAGGAATGTCGCTATTCATCGTCGACACCAACGCACCCGGCCTGACCGCGCATCGGATGGACACGCAAATCCTGATGCCGGAGGGCCAGTTCCAGCTCTTCTTCGATGAGGTGAAAATCCCGCGCGCCAACCTGGTGGGCGAGGAGGGAAAGGCCTTGCGCGCGATGTTCGACGCGCTCAACCCCGAGCGTATCACCGCCGCGGCGATGGGCGTCGGGATCGGCCGCTACGCGCTGTCCAAGGCGGTCGAATACGCGCGCACGCGCAAGGTCTTCAATACCCCGATCGGCGCGCATCAGGGGCTCGCTCATCCGATGGCGATCGCGAAGACCGAACTCGAGATGGCCTCGCTGATGACTCATCGGGCGGCCGAGGTGTTCGACGCGGGAGGCGACGCCGGCATGTACGCCAACATGGCGAAGTACGCCGCCGGAGAAACCGCGGCAAAGACCGTCGACCTCGCGATCCAGGTCCACGGCGGAAGCGGATTCATGGGCGAAACCGACGTAATCACGCTCTGGCCGCTGGCGCGCCTGATGCGTACCGCGCCGATCTCGCGCGAGATGATCCTCAACTACATCGGCGAGCACGTGCTCGGCCTGCCCCGTTCCTACTGAGGCGCGGCGTGTCGAGTCGTGACCGATCCGGAACCAGGAGTTCCTTTCCCCGCCGGCCGGCTCTTCGGCGAGCGGGTTTCCGAGTTTTAGCCGCGCAGCCATAACGAGGCTTTCCAACGATGTACCAGACGCTCGATTACCGATGTGAGAACGGAGTCGCAATTGCGCGGCTCAACCGTCCCGACAAGCTGAATGCGATCAACCCGGCGATGATCGCCGAACTGCGCGAACTCGTCGCCGCCGTTCGCGCCGACCGTTCGGTGCGCGCGCTGGTTATCACCGGCGCGGGACGGGCTTTTTCCGCCGGCGCCGACATCGCGCGCCTGGTCGAAATCAAGGATGCGGGCGCGGCGATCGAATTCTTCGAAAACATCCAGACCGCTTACAACGCGCTCGAGGACCTTGACCGTCCCACTATCGCCGCAATAAACGGCCTCGCTTTTGGCGGAGGATGCGAACTCGCGCTGGCGTGCGACTTGAGAATCATGGCCGACAGCGCCGCGCTCGGCGTTCCCGAGATAAAGATAGGCGCGCTGCCGGGCGCGGGCGGCACTCAGCGGCTTTCGAAGATGCTTCCGCCGGCGATCGCCAGGCAGATGATCTATTTCGGCGAACCGCTGTCGAGCGCATCCGCGCTTCAACACGGGCTCGTCAACGAGGTCGTTCCGGCCGCAGGCGTGCTTGACGAGGCGCTCAAATGGGCGCGCCGGCTCGCCGAACTCCCGCCGATCGCGCTGCGATGCGCCAAGAGCCTCGTCCAGGCGGGAATCAACGCGGACCTCAAGACCGGAATCGAGGCGGAGCGCGCAGCGCTGGCGTTCCTGTTCACAACCGAGGACCGGCTGGAAGGGATGAACGCTTTTCTCGAAAAACGCGCGCCGAAATTCAGCGGGCAATAAATGCGGCCGCGCCCGCGGCGCGAAGTCGCAACCGAAACAACGGAGTGAGAGATGGACTTTACCTTCACTGAACAGGAACAGCGCTTTGCCGACTCGGTCCGCCGCTATGCGCTTACGCGCCTGCTGCCCGACTATCCCAAATGGGACCGTGGCCACGCGCTTCCGCGCGAACGCGTGCGCGAGCTCGGCCAGTTGGGCATCACGGGCCTCAGTATTCCCGCCGAGTACGGCGGCAGCGAAGCCTCGTTCACGATGGCGGGAATCGCGGGCGAGGAACTCGGTCGCGGCGATATCAGCACCACCCTCTTTCTCCAGGTTGGTATGATCGGCGGCAGCATCGCGCGCCATGCCACCGAGACTATCAAGCGCGAGTGGCTGCCGGGTCTTGCCTCGGGCGAGAAAATTCTCGCGCTCGGCCTGACCGAGCCCGGAGCCGGCTCCGACGCCGCCGCGCTCAAGACCACGGCGCGCCGCGACGGCGATCATTTCGTCATCAACGGAGAGAAGGCGTCGATCAGCCTTGCCGGTCTGGCCGACGGCGCTCTCGTGTTCGCGCGCACCGGCGGCCAGGGAGCGCGCGGAATCAGCGTCTTCGTGGTTCCGCTCGACCGCCCCGGAGTTTCGCGCCGCGTATATCGGAGCGCGGGAGAACGGCTCACCCAGCGCGGCTCGCTGGTGTTCGAGGACGTGCGGGTTCCGGCCGACCATCTGGTCGGGCAGGAAGGCGGCGCATTTTACCAGGTGATGAACGCGTTCGATTACAACCGCGCGATTATCGCGCTCGCATGCGTCGGCGCAGCCCAGCAATCGCTCGAAGAAACCATCGAATACACCAAGCGCCGCGAGACCTTCGGCAAGCCGCTGGCGAAGAATGAAGGCGTTTCGTTCCAGATCGCCGAGCATCTGACGATCCTGCACGCGGCGCGGATGCTCGCCTACGAATGCCTGTCTCGACGCGACCGCGGCGAGTCGCATACCAAGGAAGCCGCGATGGCGAAGTGGCTCGGCCCGAAGGCCGCCGTTGAGGCGATTCACTGCTGCATCATTTTGAACGGATGGATGGGTTACGACCAGGACCTGCCGCACGAGCAGCGCCTGCGCGACGTCATGGGACTGGAGATCGGCGACGGCACGCCCGAAATCATGAAGTCGGTGATCGCGCGCGAGACCTTCGGACGCGAATTTCTCTCCTATCGCTAGCCTTCGCAGTCGCCGCAACGGCGGAGAAAGAACATCGCGGCCCGAGCCGGTATTGCCGGCTCGGGCCGCGGGTTATTCAGACGCTCACATCGGGAATAATCGCGGTGCGCGTGCCGCGTTCATTTGCTCGCCACAGGCGTGCGCTGATGGGCAAGGAACCGCGCGATGTCCTCGACCTGCATGTGGCTCAATTTTCCCTTGAACGCCGGCATCTTGCTCTTCGAGAAGATCGCCTTGGGGTCCTCTATGTAGCGGTGAATGAACGAAACCGAACGCGTGAGCCCGATCCCGCTCAGATCGGGGCCCTTGTCTCCGCCATGGCCGGCCACCGTATGGCATTTGCCGCAGTTTCGGTAGAACAGCCGCGGTGCGGCGGGACTGTAGGGACCGCCACCCTGCAACTCCTCGATGTAGTCGTACAGGTCCTCGCTCTCCTTCGGCAACAATCCGGTCATCGCGGTGCGCAGGCCGGGCCGCTCCACCACTTTACCGGGCGATTGGAGATGGGCGAGGATCCAAGCCTTGTCGTGCTTGAGCGGATCGAGCACCAGGTCCGGGCCAATCGTGCCGCCGTAGCCATTGATGCTGTGGCAGTATGCGCAGTTCAACTGGTGAAAAAGCCGTGCGCCCATCACGACGGTTGGCGGCTCCGGGACGTACGGGTTGAGCAGCGGCGATTTCGCACCGATAACCGTCAGCGCAAGGACGCCGACCAGCGCTGAAACTCCGAATGCGGTGGCAACCGGCCGGTCCAGCGGATGCTGGCGCATGCGCCGATCGAAGAACGGCAGCGCCAGCAGGATTAAAAGCGCAAGGCTCGGCAGCACGACCGCCGCCAGTGATTCCAGGCTTCCGGGGAAATACTTGAGCGCCTGAAACAGGAACAGGAAGTACCAATCCGGACGCGGATTGAAGTTGGTGCTGGCGGGGTCGGCGATCTCACCGATCTCGGGCGAAAATTTCCAGGCCAGAAACGCTACCACCGAGAACGCAATCACGACCGCGATTACGTCCTTCGCCAGATAGTACGGATAGAAGGATTCGCCGGCCTCTTTGCGGCGATGGTATTCCTCGTCCGCCAGCTTGTGCTGGGTTTCAAGATCCAACTCGTCGTATTCAGGATGATGCACGGGCGGCGCCGAGATGCCCTGGCGGACCACCATGAAAAGGTGCACCGCGATGAGAGTGAGCAGCATCGCCGGCAGTATCAGCACGTGCATCGCGTAAAAGCGCGTCAGCGTCTGCGGTCCAACCTCGTTGCCGCCGCGGAAAAAACGCAGAATGTATTGCCCGATGAAGGGCGTCTCGCCCGCGATGTTGGTGCCGACCACCGTCGCCCAGTACGCCTTCTGGTTCCACGGCAGCAGATAACCGGTGAACCCGAACAGCATCACGATGAGAAACAGAAAGACGCCGGTAACCCAGGTCGCCTCGCGCGGATACTTGTAGCTGCCCGACAGATACGTGGTCAGCATGTGCGCGCCGACGACCACCACCATCGCACTCGCGCCCCAGAAATGGAGCCCACGGATGAACCAGCCCAGGGGCGCCTTGGTCGAGATGTAGGTCACAGCGTCGTAGGCGTGATCGGGACTGGCCACATAGTTCATCGCCAGCATCATCCCGGTCACCGCCTGAAGGATGAAAAAGAACAGCAGCACGCTGCCGAGCGTGTAGATCCACTCGACCGTCGGGCTGCTTTTCGGAATCTTGCGACCGAAGAGCGCCCGTCGAATCGCACGCGTCTCGAGACGCTCGTCAAACCACTCGCTTAATTGGAACCGGGTCGACATAAAGGAAACTCGAAGATGCTGGCGGTTGCTCGTCGCCCTTCTGCTTCGTGAGGATTTGTCCGTGCTCTACTCATGCCGTTCGCCGTCGAAAGCGAAGCGAAGCATCAGGAAGAGCCTCCGGCGGGATGCCTGATTGGAACCGGGTCGACATAGAGGAAACCGTCGCGAACCTCGTAGGCATAAGTGTCGAGCGGGCGTGGAGGAGGACCGCTGAGCACCTTTCCGGTCAGGCTGAACACGCCGGAATGGCATGGACAGACGAACTCCTTTGACTGCTGGTTCCATCGATACGCGCATCCCAAGTGCGTGCAATGCGGATCGAAGACGTAGATCTTGTCAGGCAGCCGCGCCACCCAGGCCGTTACCTGCGAATCAACCGTTTCCCATCCCTCGACCACGCGCCGCGCAGCCGCCAGCCGCTGTGGAACGTTGAGCGGAAGCTCCTCGAGCTTCCCTATCCGAACCCAAGCCTTGCGCGGAGGCCCGCCAAACAGCGGGCGAATGAGATAAGTCAGGATCGGAGCCGCGATACCGGCGCTGACCAATCCGAGTCCGTACCAGAAGACGCGCGTCAGAAAACGCCCCGCCCCCCGTTTTCCATCTCCGCGCCAACGGCGGCGTTCTCCGCACCCTCAAGTGGACACATGGCGTGGCCTCTACTTCTTCTTGCAAAAGCTGCGGATATAGGCGACCAGACCGTGAATCTCCTGGTCGCTGTACGCCTCGCCGAAATCAGCCATGTCCTTGCTTTTGCCTACCGACTTGCCACCGTTCTTGATGATGTTGAAAAGATACTGGTCGGATACCTTGGACATCGCCGCGCAGTCCGTGTAGTTGGCCGGTTTGGTCTTCAAAGTGGCCGCCTTGGGTCCGTCGCCCTTGCCGTCCTTGCCATGGCAGTCCACGCACGAATCCTGGTAATTCGCGGCGGCGGCCTTCAGATCGACGCCCGCAGCGCGGGCGGTAGTCGCGATCAGCGCGAGCCCCGCAAGCGCCGGCACGGCGGCCGCAGTCCACATCCACACACGCGCTCCAATCTTCGTTGTCGTCCTTTCCCTCATGGTTCCTCCGATTCGCGCCGCTCCTTGCC
>JAKAVC010000029.1 GCA_021817345.1 Deltaproteobacteria bacterium
GATCTTGAAGTTCGACGGCTTCATGCGGGTTTACACCGAGGGCCAGGACGAAGCCCCCGACGCCGACGCCGAGGGACTGCTTCCGCAGCTTTCCGAGGGCGAAAGGCTGAAACTTCTCGGCTTCGAACCCGAGCAGCATTTCACCCAACCGCCGCCGCGCTTCACCCAGGCGACGCTTATCAAGGAGCTCGAAGAAAAGGGCATCGGCCGGCCGTCCACCTACGCGTCGATCATGACCAGTATCCTGAACCGCGAGTACGTCGAGGAGGACGCAGGCAAGAGGCTGCGACCGACATCGCTCGGCCGCGTCGTCAGCGATCTTCTGGTCGCCGGTTTTCCCGACATTATCGAAGCGGGTTTCACCGCCAAGATGGAGCAGGAGCTCGACGATGTCGAGGAAGGCCGCGAGAACTGGGAGCAAACGCTCAAGCGCTTCTACGCGCCCTTCAGCAAGCGCCTGGGTGAGGCCGCCAAAAAGATGCCCGAGGTCAAGCGCACGGGAATCAAGACCGATCTCAAGTGCGAACTCGACGGCGGCGACATGGTGATCAAATGGGGCCGAAACGGCGAGTTCCTTGCCTGCTCGAACTACCCCAAATGCACCAACACCAAGGAGTTCACTCGCGACGAACAGGGTCAGGTGGTTATCGTCGCGCGCACCGAGACCCCGGCCGAGCCGACCGACGAAGTGTGCGAAAAATGCGGCCGTCCGATGGTGCGGCGGCGCTCGCGCTTCGGCGAGTTCCTCGGATGCTCCGGCTACCCGGAATGCGACGGTATCAAGCGGCTCAAGGCCGAGCCGGTCAAGACCGGCGTCGCCTGTCCCGAGTGCAAGGAAGGCGAAATCCTCGAACGCCGCAGCCGGCGCGGCAAGTTGTTCTACGGATGCAGCCGTTATCCGAAGTGCAAGTTCGCGACTTGGGACAAGGTTATCCCGCGTCCGTGCCCGGCTTGCGGCTCGCCCTACCTGGTGGAAAAGGTTACCAAGCGCGAGGGTGCGCGATGGCAGTGCCCGAAGCCTGAGTGCGACTACCGCGCTCCGGCTGAGGGAACCACGCCGCCGAGCGGAAGCGCTGAGAGCCAGCCGGGCGCCTGACGGCCCCGCACGCAGCCATCCTTAAAGGTGTGACGACAGCGCGAAATTCGCGATGGATACCCGTTTGGTCAGCGTGATCGGCGCGGGGCTCGCCGGAAGCGAAGCGGCTTTCCAGCTTGCTCGCCGCGGCGTTCGCGTGCGCCTTTTCGAGATGCGCCCGGTGCGGATGACCGAGGCGCACAAGACCGGCCTTTTCGCGGAGCTGGTATGCTCCAACTCGCTGCGCAACGCCTCGATGGAGACCGCGGTCGGCGTACTGAAGGAGGAGATGCGAAAACTCGGCTCGCTCGTCATCTCCGCCGCCGACGCTGCGCGCGTTCCCGCGGGAGCGGCGCTCGCGGTCGATCGTGGCGCCTTCGCCGGCGCAATCACGCGCGCGCTCGAAAGCGACCCGCGCGTCGAGATAGTCCGCGAGGAAGCGACCGCGATTCCCGACGGTCCCACGATAATCGCGACCGGGCCGCTTACCAGCGCCGCGCTCGGCGCCGACCTCGAACGGCTCATCGGCCCGCGAAACCTGTATTTCTACGACGCGATCGCGCCGATCGTAACCCGCGAGTCGCTCGACATGACGCGCGCGTTCTTCGCCTCGCGCTACGGCAAGGGCGGCGACGATTACATCAACTGCCCGATGGACGAGCGCGAGTACGACGCCTTCGTCGACGCGGTGCTGGCGGCGGAAAAAGTCGCGCTTCATCCCTTCGAGAAGCCTGTCTATTTCGAAGGATGCATGCCGATCGAGGAGATGGCGCGCCGCGGACGCCACACGCTTGCGTTCGGCCCGATGAAGCCGGTCGGAATTATCGACCCGCGCACCGGACGGCGGCCGTTCGCCGTCGTTCAACTGCGCCAGGACGACGGCGACGGCCGGCTCTTCAACATGGTCGGCTTCCAAACCAAGATGACCTACCCGGAACAACGCCGCGTCCTGCGGATGATTCCCGGGTTGGAGCATGCGGAGTTCGTCCGCCTCGGCTCGCTCCATCGCAACACCTTTATCGATTCGCCGCGACTGCTCCGGCCGACGCTTCAATTGCGCTCGCGCGACGATCTTTTCCTCGCCGGACAGATGATCGGCGTCGAGGGATACGTCGAGTCGGCCGCGATGGGCCTGCTTGCGGCGATCAACGCCGCCCGCTTCGTCGCGGGAGGCCCGCTCCCGATTCCTCCGCCCGAAACCGCGCTCGGCTCGCTGGTCGCCTACGTAACCGACCCGGCGCGTACGAATTTCCAGCCGATGAACGCGAATTACGGCCTGATGCCCGAGCCGGAGGGCCGGATACGCGGGCGGGAAAAGAAAATCCGGATGGCCGAACGGGCGCTTAAGTCGCTCGAGCGATGGATCGCCGAGAGCGCTATCGAGCCGGGCGCGCCGACTCCCGCGTCAATCGGCGTATCGTCCGCGGCGGTGCGCTCTTCGGAGATGCGGTGAAGCTTGCCGCGTTCGATATCGGCACCAACACAGTGCTGATGCTCGCGGTCGAGGTCCTGCCCGACGGCGGCGTCCGCCCGATTCTCGATCTCGCAAGAATTACCCGCGTTGGCCGCGGCGTCGATAAGAGCGGCGCGCTCGATCCCGAGGCCGCGCGCCGCACGATTGACGCAATTGCTGACTTTGCCGAGGCGGCGCGCAAAGCCGGCGTGAAAAAATTCGTCGGGGTCGCAACCAGTGCGCTCCGCGACGCGCGCAACGGCGAATCGTTTATCGCCGAGGTCAAAAACCGCACCGGTGTAACCCTCGAAGTGATCTCGGGACGCACCGAAGCCGAACTGTCTCATCTGGCGGTACGCCGAGGGCTTTCGCTCGATCCCGCCGCGCGTCTTCTGATCGTCGACATCGGCGGCGGCTCGACCGAGCTAATCCGATGCGAGCGTGGGCGGAAACTCGCGCTCGTGAGCCTCCAGATCGGCTCGGTCCGGCTCACCGAGCGAATCGTGCACAGCGATCCGCCCTCGCCCGATGACACTGAACGGCTCCGCGACGAGATTGACCGCGCGCTCGGCGGGACCGGATGGGACTTCGCGCCCGATATCCTGGTAGGAATCGCGGGAACCGTGACCACCGTATGCGCGGTCGCGCTCGGACTCGAAACCTACGATCCCGCGCGGGTCCACGGCCACGTGCTCTCGCGCGAGGAAGTCTCGCGAACCCTTGCCCGATTCGGCGAACTGCCGCTCGCCGAGCGGCGCAAGCTGAAGGGTCTCGAGGAAGGACGCGCCGACGTGATCTTCGCCGGCACGATGATCCTCGACCGCGTGATGGAGCGCTTCAAAGTCCCGAGCGTGGTGGTGAGCGATCAGGGTGTAAGATGGGGTCTGGTGTGGCGCGAAGTGGAACGCCTCGGCGTCGGGTGATCGACCTGGCTTTCATCCCACGAAACGCCTCTCAAGGAACGGTTAAAAATCTTTCGTTCAGGCGCTGAAGCCGAAACCCGCACCCTGAGCACGTCGCGGCACGCACGCATAGCGCAACCCCCACAACGCGGCGCCTTCGGCTTCGAGATGCTCCATCGCGAACTGGAATTCCGAAGAACCTCCGCGCCCACCACGCCGCGCGAAAGGACTGCTTCACTGGCGTACTCGCGGGTAACCGCGATGAAACTGGCCGACGGCAACCTTGCCCCGCCGGCCGGTGAACCGGGTCAGGTTGCCGTCGCCGTCGTAAGCGTAACTTTTAGCAGCTCCGAGCGAGTGTTGGGACTTGCGCGCAAGGCCATCGGGGCGCTAGCTACCTAGTGAACGTTTGATCACCTATCGTCCGGCATAGCCCCGGCGGGAGCTTTCACAAGCAATGGATTTCAACTACAGCCCCGAACAGGAAGCCTATCGAGCCGAAGTCAGAAAGTGGATGGAGGCGAATCAGCCTGCGCCGCTTACCGAGCAGGAGAAGGAAAAGGCCGACGACGAGTTTATGTGGCAGCGCCTGAAGGTCTGGCACAAGAAGCTCTACGAAGCCGGCTGGATGGGGATCACGTGGCCGAAAGAATACGGCGGCCGCGGCGCGACCTTCATCGAGCAGGTCATCTTCCAGCAGGAACTTGGCAGGCTCGGGCTTCCGCTCGGATGCAACGTGCTGGGCGTGATCATGACCGGCCCGGCGCTGATGCAATGGGGCACCGACGAGCAGAAGAAGCGCTATCTCGAGCCGATTATCGCGGGCGGCGAGATCTGGTGCGAAGGCATGTCGGAACCCGGCGCGGGCTCGGACCTGGCCGCGCTGCAAACCCGCGCGACGCTTGAGGGCGACACGTTCATCGTCAACGGCCAGAAAGTCTGGACCACGCTCGCGCATCGCGCCCACTTCTGCCAGCTCTTCGTCCGCACCGACACCGAAGCGCCGAAGCATAAGGGGCTTAGCTGCCTGCTGGTCGATATGAAGAGCCCCGGCGTCAAGGTGCGCCCGCTCAAGCAGATAAGCGGCGACGCCGAATTCAACGAGATCTTCTTCGAGGACGTCCGCGTGCCGAAGGAAAACCTGCTCGGCCCTCTGAACATGGGATGGCAGGTGCTGGTCTCGACCCTGATGCATGAGCGGTTCGGTATCGGCGAGACGCTCGGCGGGACCGAGACGATTCTTCAGCAGTTGATCGAGCTCGCGAAGGCGCGGCAAATCGACGGGCGGCCCGCGTGCGAGGATCCCGCAATCCGCCAGCAGCTTGCGCAGTTCGCGTGCGAGGTCGCAGCCAAGAAGTACAACGGGCTGCGCAGCCTAACCAAGCGGCTCAAGGGTCAACTGCCGGGCGCGGAAGCCTCGATCTCGAAGCTCATCTCGACCGAGCTTTCACAACGGATGACCAAGTACGCGACGCGCCTGCTCGGCGGTTACGCACTGCTGGAGCGCCGCTCGCCGCTTGCACCCGACGGTGACTGGCTGCGGCGAATCCTCGCGTCGGAGTCAATGACGATCGCGGGTGGGACGTCGTCGGTGCAGCGCAACATGATTGGCGAGCGGATTCTCGGCCTTCCCAAGGGATAGGTTCCGCCTCAAAAGCTCGAATTGTGAAGGGCGGATCGAATCGGTCCGCCCTGGTTTTTTTGCAGTACGGAGCGGCTTCACGCCAATAAACCCGGCGTATCCCTGACGCGGGGCATGGCTCTTGCCTTGGTAGCCCGTTCGCAGGTTTTACCCAACTAACGGTCGGATTTCTGCCCGTTGGTAAGGCATATGCCTGTCAAAAAGGCGGCAGATACGCCGTAGGCGTGCGCCTGCGCCTCGGAATCATCCTCGATCCTTTCTGGAGGTAGGTTCGGAATGAAGGGAAGAGCGTTCAGCTCGCATCGCATAGGCATGGCTGGCGGATTGGCCGCAATCGCGCTCCTTTCGGCCACGAGTGCGTTCGCGGCGCAAGCCAAACCACATGTCAACGGCGCGGACGTTGCCTGGCTGCTGACCTCGGCGGCGTTGGTCCTGATGATGACGATTCCGGGCCTGGCGCTCTTTTACGGCGGGCTGGTTCGGCGCAAGAACGTGCTCTCGGTGCTGATGCAGAGCTTCGTTCTTGCCGCAGTGGTGTCGATTCAATGGGTGCTGTTCGGATACAGCCTGGCGTTTTCGCCCGGCTCGGCGCTGATTGGCTCCTTGCACTGGATGGGCCTTGCCGGGGTGAGCGCAACGGCGCCCTATCCGGCGTACTCCTCCACCGTGCCGCATCAGGCCTACATGATCTATCAGTGCATGTTCGCGATTATCACGCCTGCGCTGATCACCGGGGCGATCGCGGAACGGATGTCGTTCCGTGGGTTTCTTCTTTTCAGCCTTTTATGGACCACGCTCATTTATGACCCGCTCGCGCACTGGGTCTGGGGCGCCGACGGATGGCTGCACGCGCTCGGCGCGCTGGATTTCGCGGGCGGCACGGTCGTGCATATCTCGTCGGGGGCTGCGGCGTTCGCGGGAGCATTGATTCTCGGGCGGCGTACCGGCTATCCGCGCGAGCCGATGATACCGCATAACCTCGTCTATAGTGTCACGGGTGCGGGTCTGCTGTGGGTCGGATGGTTCGGGTTCAACGCGGGAAGCGCGCTCGCCGCGGATGGGCTCGCGGTCTCGGCGTTCGTGGCAACCCATCTTGGCGCGGCAGCGGCGGCACTCGGCTGGCTTACGGCCGAGTGGATGTTGACCGGAAAGCCCACTGTGCTCGGCACGGCGAGCGGCGCGGTTGCGGGACTGGTGGCGATCACGCCCGCCTCGGGATTCGTCGCGCCGGTTCCAGCGATAATCATTGGTCTTGCGGCCGGGGCGGTGTGTTTCATGGCGGTCAGGATGAAGCCGCGCTTTGGTTACGACGACGCGCTCGACGTGGTCGGGGTTCATATGGTCGGCGGAATCCTGGGCGCGCTCGCAACCGGTCTTTTCGCCAGTGTCGCGGTCAACGAGGCGGGCGCGAACGGCCTCTTCTATGGCAATCCGCGGCAGTTGCTTATCCAGACGATCGGCGTCGTCGTCACGGTCGCGTTCTCCTTTGTCGGGAGTTCGATTCTGCTCAAGCTGACTGACGCGGTGGTGGGAATTCGCGTGACGCAGGACGACGAAGTGCTGGGCCTCGATCTCAGCCAGCACAACGAAGCCGCCTACGCGGTCGAAGGCTGAGAATGGGAGGCGCGCCTTGTCGCGCACTTGAGAGCGGAGCGTCTTACTTTGGCGAAACAGTTGCGGCGCACGGTTCGATGGCCGCCGCGCCGCATCCTGAATTCCGGCTAACGCTGGAGCGCCTGGAACAGAAACGGCGCCGCTTCGCTCATGATCTCGCCGACAATCTCGGACAGCGGCTTACTCGGCAGAGCGAGCTTGTCGGTCAGCGACGTCAGCATCCGCAGGTAATGCTCCTTGGTCTCGGCGCTTATCGTATCGAGCCGTTGCTCTTCCATGATTTCAAGGTAGCGGCGATGAGCTTCGAAAATCTGCCGATCGATGCCGTCGAATTTGTTTGCTCGCGCCATGGTGAAGATTCCTCGCTGTTTGCTGGAATGCGCAGCCGACGCCGCAGGGCGGCGTCCGCGCAATTAAGAATATAGCAAGAGACGCGGCACGCCCTAACAACGCACGGGCAAGTTCAGAACGTGTGCCGCCGGGCGTTGATACTTATCAGGAGGCCCATGCCGGCCATCGTGACGAGCATCGACGAGCCTCCATAACTGATCATGGGTAATGGGATCCCCACCACCGGCAGCATCCCGGTCGTCATCATCATGTTGATCGCCACCTGCCAGAAGATCATTCCGGTAATCCCGATTGCGAGAAGCGAGCCGAAGCGGTCTCGCGCGTGCCGGGCGATCCAAAGGCCACGCCCGACCAGGCAGGCGTAAAGGCCGAGCAGCAAAAGAGAACCCGCAAGGCCAAACTCCTCCGCATAGACCGCGAAGATGAAGTCGGTCGTCTCCTCGGGAAGGAAATTGAGCCGCGCCTGGGTTCCCTTCATGAAACCTTTGCCCCAACTGCCGCCCCCTCCGATTGCGATCTCGGACTGAATTATGTGATAGCCCGAGCCGAGCGGGTCGGCCTGCGGATCGATGAAGCTGACCAGGCGGGTCCGCTGATAGGGCTTCAGGTAATGCCAGCTAAGCGGTGCCGCGAGCATCCCGGCCACCATCAGCGCCGCCATCACGCGCCAGTTGAGCCCGCTTACGAAGAGGAGGGTTCCGGTAATAAGAACCAGCACAATCGCGGTGCCGAGGTCGGGCTGTTTGAGCACCAGCGCGGTCGGCAATCCGAGCAACAGGAACGGAATTATCAGATGGCGAAAACCCCATCCGCCCGGCGGCGGCTCGAGCCGGAAATAACGAACCATCACGAACATGACCGCGATCTTCGCCAGTTCCGACGGCTCCAGCTTGAACAATCGCAGGTTTATCCATCGCCGCGAACCGCCGCTCGAATGGCCTATCACTTCGACCCCTATCAACAGCAGCACGGCGACCACGTACAGCGGGTAGGAATAGCCGACAAGCGCGCGATAATCGAAGAGCACCGCACCGGCCATCAGGAGCGTGCCGACCCCGATCCAGATCAACTGGCGAACGAACAGCGGATCCATCCTGTGAGCGGACGGAACGTACGACGCGCTCAGCACCGTGAGCAGGCCGAGCCCTTCGAGCATCAGCACGATGGCGAACAAGGTCCAGTCGAAATAGCTCAGAAGGCGCCGATCGATTAGCGGCATCGCGCGCCCACCTGTCTAACGAGCGGCCATGTCGGCCGTCTCCGGTTCGCCGACAAGCCGCGGCGCGTTGGGCGGGTACAGTTGGAAGAATTTTTGAAGCACGTCATGGACAACCGGCCCGGCCGAGCTTCCGCCGTGTCCACCGTGTTCGATCACGCATGCGACCGCGATTTGCGGATGGTCCTCGGGAGCGAATGCGACCAGCCATCCATGGTCCCGATATTTGACCGGAATCTCGCCCTCGGGCTCTCCGCTGCGCACTCCGGCCTTGCCGGCCCCAATCACCTGCGCGGTGCCGGTCTTGGCGCACACGGTGACGTTGTCGAGATGGACGCGATGCGCGGTGCCCCAGGGACTGTTGACCACGCCCGCCATTGCGTCGCGGATGGTCTCCAGGTAGTCGGGGTCGATATGGAGTCGCGCCTCGACCACGGGCGGATAGGCCTTGATTATGTGGCCGTCGAGTCCCTCCACGTAGCGGACAAACTGGGGCTTGTACCTGATTCCGCCGTTGGCAATTTCCGAAACAACCTGCACCATCTGGATGGGCGTCACCGCTACGTAGCCCTGACCGATCGCCACCGAAAGCGTCTCCGCAGGATACCACGGCTGATGATAAGTGCGTTTTTTCCAAGCCGATGACGGCATTATGCCGGCACTTTCGCCGTGGAGCGCAATTCCGGTCCTGCGGCCGAGACCCATCAGGTGCGCCCAATGCGCAAGACGGTCGATACCCAGGTGCAGTCCGACATTATAAAAATACACGTCGCACGACGAGACGATTGCGCGATGGAGCGCGATCCTGCCATGACCGCCTTTGCGCCAGCAGTGGTATTCGCGACCGCCATACCACATCCCACCGGGGCAATTATAGATCGTTTCGGGAGTGAGCGTGTGCTCTTCCATCCCGGCTACCGAATCCACCAGCTTGAAGGTCGAACCGGGCGGATAAATGCCCTGGATGACTCGGTCTTCGAGCGGGTGTTCGGGGTCGGTTATGAGCTTGTGCCAGTTCGTGGGAGTGATGCCGCCGACGAAAGTATTCGGGTCGAAGGCGGGATGGCTGACCATCGCGATGATATAACCGGTGTTCGGATCCATCGCGACCAATGCGCCATTCTTGCCCTGCATCGCCTGCTCGGCGGCCTCCTGGACATCGAGGTCAAGGGTCAGGACCACGCTTTCGCCCGGCTGGTCGGGAATTTCCCTTAGAACTCTGAGCCTTCGCCCGACCGCGTCAACTTCGATTTCCTCGCCGCCCGGATTGCCGCGCAGATACGGCTCCCATCCTCGTTCGAGGCCGAATTTGCCGATTTCGTCGCCCATCCGGTAGCTGCTCAGGCGCAAAAGATCGTTGCGCGAGACCTCGCCCACGTAGCCGAGCAGGTGCGCGGCCAAGTCTCCATAGAGGTAATGCCGCGCCGGTGTTATCTCGAGACCCACGCCGGGCAGATCAAGCTGATGGGTTTCGAGTGCGACCACCTGCTGCCAGTCGAGATTCTCATCCACGGTGATCGGTTCGTAGGGCGCCCTGCCGTTGTGCTCCGCGTCCGCCACTTTTCCCGCGATATCGTCGTCGCCGAGGAGTTTCTGAAGTTTCTCGATGGTCTGCGAGAGGTTGTCGGAATCCTCGGGAACGAACACCGCGTTGAATGAAGGGCGAGAGTTGACGAGCGGGCGATGGCGGCTGTCGAAGACCAAACCGCGCGGCGCCGGCAGACGGCGGATACGGATGCGATTGCGGTCGGCAAGTTGGGAAAATTCGGGATTCTTGATGACCTGCAAATAATAGAGGCGAGCGGCAACCACCGCCATCACGGTCAGCATCAAGGCTGAGATGACGGCAATTCGAGGCTCCAGCTTGGGAACCGGAAGACGTTTTTTCTTGGGGCGAAATTTCGCCACCGGAAGGAAATTCCTGGGAGAGTTACTACCTGTCTCTATCTATTCACGCTCGGCCTTTGCGCGCAATCCGATCGCGCGCTTTAACCTCGCGAGAATCGAGAAAACCAACGGAGCCAGGGCGGCGCTGACCGCGGCTTGCACCAGCAGCGCGGGAATCAGCGCTTGAAGCTCGCCTGACGCTCCGGTCGCAAGACCAACCCCGGCCGGGCTTGCGCCCGTCACCATCGCGCCCAGGAACACCGCGACCGCGCCCACCATCGCATTGGTCATCATCAGGCGGCTTGAGACTTCGTAAGTGAGCAGGTACACCATCGTCAGGAACAACGCGTTCAATCCGACGTGAGTGCCCGAGAATACGTCGACCGCATAGCCCATCCCGAAAGCCATCGCGGCCGGCAGCACGCCATGATGGCGCAGTCCGAGGTCAACCGCGAGAATCACCACCAGATTCGGCACCAGCGCCCGCACCGGGAGCCATAGCGGGGCAGTGGTCTGGATCGCCAGGCATATCAGCAGCGCAATGCCGAACAGGAGCAGCAATCGCACCGGGCTCAGCTCTTGGCCTTCTTGCCGCTCGGCGGTTGGGGCAGCGTCTGCGTGATCACGAGCACCTGTTCGAGCCTGCGGAAATCGACCGCCGGCTTGATCGATACGTTAAGAAACAGGCCGGGAGCGTCGCGTCCGACCCCCTTTACCGAACCGATCAGCAAACCGCGCGGAAACGTTCCGTCCAGGCCCGAAGTAATCACGCTGTCCCCCGCTTTGACGTCATCGGTGCGCCCCACGTACTTCATGATGAGGCCGTCGTCAACCACGCCGGCCACGATACCGCGCGCGCGGCTTCGCTGGTCGAAGGCGTCGAGCGCCGAGTTGTGGTCGTCGATTAGCAGCACGCGCGAAGCATGGGCGCTCGCGGCGATTATCTTGCCGACAACTCCCTGCACGGACACCACCGCCATCCCCGGCTTGATCCCGGTGTCGGTTCCCTGACCCAGAATCAGAGTGCGCGAGACGCCGGTTGCGTCCGCACCGATCACGTTGGCGGCAACCGCCGAGAGGTTGAGCGCCTGGCGGAGTTCGAGCAGTTCGGCCAGCCGATGGTTCTCGGCTTCCAGTTCCGCCAAGTGGGTTTTCTCGGTTTTGACCCTGGCCAGTTCAAGGCGGAGCTTTTGGTTCTCCCGATGGACATTGACGAGGTCGAGGTAATCGTGGACCAGGCCGATTCCGCCTTCCCCCAGGCGCGTGACGGAGCTCTGGAAAGGCCGCAGCGCCTCGAACAGAATCGCGGTGGACCACGATTCCACGGCGTTCGGGCCGAGCCGGGTCGAGAGCATGTGCAGCGAAACGATCATCAACGCCCCGCAGGTAATCACCACGCGGTAGCGCCAAAGAAGAGTTCGCTTCACCTTCTAATGCCCTGAGCCTTGAGCGATCGCCCGGGCCTGAACCCGCGCAAGCGGCCTACTCGACCGTTACGTCGCGCAGAAGCGAAAGCTCGTCCAACGCCTTTCCCGCACCCATCACCACCGCGGTCAGCGGATCATCGGCCAGCGTGACCGGAAGTCCGGTTTCCTCACGCAACAGCACGTCCAGGTTTCTCAGCAACGCGCCGCCGCCGGCCAGCACGATACCCTTGTCCACGATGTCCGAGGCCAGTTCCGGCGGGGTGCGTTCGAGCGCGATACGGACCGATTCGACGACCTGTCTTACCGGTTCCATCAGGGCTTCGCGGATTTCCTCGTCGGTGATCTCGATGATTTTCGGGGTTCCGGCGACGAGATCGCGTCCCTTGATTTCCATCGTCTGGATTTCGTTGCCCGGATACGCGGAGCCGATAGTTATCTTGATCAGCTCGGCGGTGCGCTCGCCGATAAGCAGGTTATACTTGCGCTTGATATGCTGGATGATCGCCTCGTCCATCTTGTCACCGGCGACCCGTACCGAACGCGAAAACACCACGCCGGCCAGCGAGATGACGGCAACCTCGGTCGTGCCGCCGCCGATATCAACGATCATGTTGCCTACGGGCTCGGTTATCGGAAGCCCGGCGCCAATCGCCGCCGCCATCGGCTCCTCGATCAGATAGACCTCGCGCGCGCCCGCCAATTCCGCCGACTCGCGGACCGCGCGTTTTTCCACCGCGGTAATCCCGAACGGAACGCAAATCACGATACGCGGACGCGGACGCACCAGGGTCCGGCCGCTGTGAATCTTGCGAATGAAGTAGCTCAGCATCTGCTCGGTGATCTCGAAATCGGCGATTACGCCGTCCTTGAGCGGCCTTATCGCGACAATCGAACCGGGCGTTCGCCCGAGCATCTTCTTGGCCTCGGCGCCGATCGCGAGCACGCGACGCGAGCCACGCGAATCCTTCTGCACCGCAACCACCGAAGGCTCATTGCAGACGATTCCTTCGCCCTTGACGTAAATCAAAGTGTTGGCAGTGCCGAGATCGATCGCCAGATCGCTCGAGAACCAGCCGAAAAGCGAATTCAATACCACGGGATGTCCGCCCCTTGCCTGAAAGCCGCAGGCACGGAAATTAGCGAGCTGAATGTGTCGCGAAAGCGCTGCTGCTCGTCAATCATGCCTCAACCGACCCATCGCCAACTGTAAAGCACGCCGGAGGCGATGCTTTCGCGTCCTTTGGCAAAGCTAACAGACGATCCTCGGAGCAAGCAAGCGAACTCCAATTGCGAGGGCAAAAGTTCCTCAAGTATGATTGGAGGCGTCATGCTCGACCTGATGCGGCGGTACGCCTATTCGTGGACAACCCGAATTATCCTGGGTCTAATTACCGTCGTCTTTATTTTCTGGGGCGTCGGCACCGGCTTCTTCTCCACCGTGCATCCGCTGGCCACCGTCAACGGTCACCGGATTCTCGCCGACCAGGTCGATCGCGAAGCCAACCGCATCAAGCAGACCCTTGAGAATATTTACGGGGCGAACGCCGCAGGTTTGCTCAAGAGCATCAACCTGCGCGAGGAGGCGCTCGACCGAATTGTCGAGAATCGCCTCGTCAACGAAGAGGCTCGGCGCATCGGGTTGCATATCAGCACGGCCGAACTGCGGGAAAAGATAGCCTCGCAGCCAGCCTTCCAGATGGACGGCCATTTCGATTTTCGCCAGTACCAGGCGATCCTGCGCAATAACTTCAACATGCTTCCCAACGAGTACGAGGCGGAGATGCGCACGGAGATGACCCAGGACTTGCTCCGCAACATGGTCTCCGAGGCCGTCCTGGTGAGCGATTCCGAGGCGCGGCACGTCTTCGACTTGCGCAACGAGAGTATCTCGCTCGCCTATATCGAAGTCCCGTATCAGAACTATGTCGCGGGAATCTCGCCCACGGAAAAACAGGTCGAGCAATTCTATCAGGCGCATCAGGAGGCTTTCCGCGAGCCCGAGCGCTTCAAAATCGACTATATTCATTACGATCCGATGGTGCTCGCGGCGAACTTCAAGCCCGCGGACAAACAAATCAAGCAATTTTACCAGGATAACCTGAAGAGCCGTTTCACTCATCCCGAGGAAGCACGTGCGAGCCACATCCTGATCCGGGTTTCGCCCACCGCAAGCGCTGAGCAGTGGGCGCAAGCGAAGAAAAAGGCCGAGGAGATATTCCAGAAGCTCAAGAAGGGCGCCGATTTCGCCAAGCTCGCCAAAGAATACTCGCAGGATCCCGGCAGCCGCGGGCAGGGCGGCGATTTGGGCTTCTTCAGCCGCGAGCAGATGATCAAGCCCTTCGCCGACGCGGTGTTCGCGATGAAGCCGGGCCAGATCCGGATCATCAGGACCACCTTCGGATACCACATCGTCAAGCTCGAGGCGCTGCGGCCCGCGCACGTCGATACGCTGGCTGAAGCGAGGCCGCGCATAATCGCAATTCTGCGCGATGCCCAGGGTACAAGGCTTGCCCGCGAGGCGCTCGACCAGGACATTTCGTCCGCCCTCTCGGGCGAGAGCCTCGCCGATATCGCCAAGAAGCGCGGACTCTCGATGGTTGAGACTCCTTTCTTCTCGCGGGCTGAGGCCGCAGGCGTGGTTCCCGATCCGAAGCTCGCCCAACAGGCCGTTAAGCTTGATAAGGGGCAGGTGCGCGCCGTGATGGGCACCGGTGCGCCCTACCTGGTTAAGCTTGTCGATTTAAAGCCGTCGTATATACCGGCGCTCAAGGATATCCATGAGCGCGCACGCCAGGCACTGATCCGCTCAATTGCCGAAGATAAAGCTCGCGCCCAGGCCGACAAATTGCTCGCCCAGATCAAAGAGCCCGCCGCCTTCGACAAGGTCGCCCAGCAGAACAATCTCACTGTCCAGAAGACAGGCGCGTTCCCGCGCTCCGGCGGCACCGTGCCGGGAATCGGTTCTCTTCCCGAGGTGACCGACGCTGCCGCCACTGTTCCCGAGATCCCTGGTGTGATCGGGCGCGTGATGCAGCAGGACGGGAATGCCTATATTTTCGAGGTGCTGAGCCGGACCTTGCCCTCGGACCGGGAATGGGCGGCCGCGAAAAAAGATTTCATGCGGGAATACATCGCCAGGCGCCAGGCGCAGGCGTGGATGCGATTCGTCGATGCGCTCAAGGCAAAGGCGGCAATCACGATAGACACAAACCAGCTCGGTGTGCAGGCGCCGTCATCCACCAGCTAGCCCATCGAGCGGGAATTTGAGCGTCCATGGATTCTCAAAGCGAGCCACCCCCGAGTAACCCCACTGTTGATACTTCCGAGTTCTTTTTCGACGGCGACGGCCCGAGCGCCCTACTGGTGCACGGTCTGACCGGAACACCCTACGAGATGCGCTATCTGGGCGAACGGATGGCCGCGACGGGAATCCGGGTGCGCGGCGTGCGGCTAGCTGGGCACGCCGGCGCGCCCGAGGAACTCGGGCAGACGACGCATGAGAACTGGTATGAAAGCGTCGTCCAGGGATTCGAGGAGCTGCGCCGCTACGGGCAACCGAACGTGGTGGTAGGCCTTTCGGCGGGCGCGGTTCTGGCCGCGCGGCTTGCGGCCGAGCAGCGTGAAGCGGTCTCAGGGCTGGTGATGCTGTCGCCGGCGTTCTTTCTGCCGGTTGCCACGACGGCCGCGCTCAAGGCTGTCCAACTGCTTGGGCCGTTTGCGCGGCGAATCTATCTGTACGCCGAAGCCGGCTCCGACATCCATGACCATAGCGCCCGGCTGGTGCATCCGAGCTCGCGCCTGATGCCGCTCGCGGCGCCGATCGAGCTTCTCAAACTCTCGGCGATCGTGCGGCAAGAACTCGCCAAGGTGCTCCAGCCCACGCTCATCATCCATAGCGCTCTCGACCATGTCTGCCCCTGCGATCGCAACGTCAATTACCTGATGGAGTATCTGGGCAGCACCCGGAAGCGCTCGGTGATCCTGAAGGAGAGCTTCCACGTGATTACCGTGGACAGCGAGAAGCGCCGAGTCGCCGAAGAAGTGATCGAATTCGCGATGCAGTTCCGGGCGGAAATCCCGCGCCGAAGCGCGGCCGGTGGCTAATGAACCGGCAGGCGCGCCCAAGCTGTCGCGCGGCTTGATCTGGTTCAGTGCTGCTGCCCGAGATAATGCTCTTCGAGCAGGTACTTGACGTCGGGGCGGTTCAGCACCTCGATGAAACAGATCTCGTTGGCCGCGTTCAGATCGATAATCAGGTAACCTTCCATCGCGGGCAACTCGATCGCGTTGTCGACCTTGACCTCGTCAAGGGTGGCGAAACTCGAACAATTCTCGTCGCCGCAGTCGCATACGGTCTCGATTCGAAGAGAGGCTAGCTTCTCTATGAGCGGCTCCGCGCCGATTTCGCGCAGAAGCGCCGCCATCTCGTCGATCAGATCCGGCAGAACGTCGCTTACCATCGGTGAAGGCATAACCGACGCTCAAGCCTAGTGGAAAACCGCGGCCCGTCAAGTATGCGAACCCTGAGCCGGCGAGCGGGCATTAGGATTCCAGCTCGCGCAGGCTCAGTCCGCAGCTCAGGCACCTGGAACCCCAGAAGGTCCGCCGGGTCATCACGGACCACATGCTATGCGCGGATTCGCCGTGCCCCGCGCCGCATCGCGGACATGCCCGCGCGAGCGACCGGGTGAACGAATACACCGACATGCTCCACAAGAATCCGGAAGCAAACAGCAGAGGCACCAGAGCCACCGGAAACGCTATCAGCGGACGGTCGTTGACCGGGATACCGCCGATCAACCCCAAAGCCACGAACCCAATCAGACACCACTTTCCGATCCGGAACCGGTTCCGGATCTCCTGCAACGTTTCACGTTCTTCCCTCGACAACATCGCGAACGTCCTCCCCGCAGAAGATCCTACCCGCTTGGGAATAATGAGCCTACACCCCCCGTGCATCGGGCGGCCAGATGTACTTGTGCGCCTGCAACTGGAGCCTGACCGGCAGCCGATCGGCGAGAATCCACGCGGCAAGGCGCGCCGGCTCAAGCCGCCCGAACACGCAGCTCATCAGCACCGCGTTGACGCGCGAGGCCAGGTCGTGGCGGCGAATCGCCTCGCGCGCCCATTCGTAATCGGCGCGATCGCTCAGCACGAACTTCACTTCGTCGCGCCGGGTGAGAAGCTCGACGTTGCTCCAGAGATTGCGCGCCGATTCGCCGCTCGCCGGGCATTTCAGGTCAACAATCCTGATGACCCGCGGATCGATGCGGCCGATATCAAGCGCGCCCGAAGTTTCGATCATCACGGTCATCGCGCGAGCCAGGAGCTCCTCGATGAGCGCGTGAACTCCATCTTGCAGAAGCGGTTCGCCACCAGTTATCTCGACCAGTTCGGAGCCAAATGCGCCGACCTGCTCGACGATCTCGCCGACCGTCATCCGCCGCCCTTCATGGAAGGCGTATTGCGTGTCGCACCAGACGCATCGCAGATTGCATCCGGTAAGCCGCACGAAAGCGCACGGGCGCCCGGCCAGGGTGGATTCGCCCTGGATGCTGAAAAAGATCTCGTTGACGACAAGCGTCGTCGCGCGCTCGCCGGCGCTCTCCATGTCAGGCGATGAGCCTCTGCGCGGCGGTGCGCGCCCGCTCCATCACGGTTTTCAGTGCAACCCCGTGCTCAAGGGCGATACGGCGGCAGTCGTCGTACTCGGGCGAAACGACAAGCGCCGCGCCGCCGTGCGAAATCTTGATTCGGACCTTGCCCCACTCGGTTTCGACCTCCCTCGTCTCGCGCCGCAGTTTCAGCCGGGAGACGGGATGGAAGCGAAGGCCGATAGTGGAAGTCTCGCCGAACAGCACGCTTGCGATTTCGTCGCGCCGTGAAGGCTCGGCGAGCACGGCGAGAATTACCGCGGGCCGTCCCTTCTTCATGATCGTCGGAGTGAGGCTGACGTCGCGCGCTCCGGCGGCGAAAAGGCGTTCCATCACGTGATCGTATATCTGCGGATTGAGGTCGTCGATATTGGTGGAAATCTCGAGCATCTCGTCCGCGTCGAATCCCGCGCCGACTTTGCCCACGAGCATCCGGAGAACATTGGGCCTGTCCTCGAGATCGCGGCTTCCCGCTCCATAGCCGACGCGCTCGATCTGGAAGCCGAGCGGAAGTTGCGCCGGGCGCGCAAGCGCTCTTATCACCGCGGCGCCGGTCGGCGTGACCATCTCGGCCCCTCCGTCGCCGAGCCTGACCGGGAAGCCTGAAAGAAGTTCCGCCGTCGCCGGCGCGGGCACCGGAATCACCCCGTGCATCGAACGCACGAACCCCGAACCCATCGGAAGCGGCGAGACCAGCAGTTCGCCGACCGAGAGCCGTTCGAGACTCCATACGGTCGCGACCACGTCGATAATCGAATCGACCGCGCCGACCTCGTGAAAGTGAACCTGCTCGGGCGTTGTGCGATGGACCCGGGCTTCGGCCTCGGCGAGCGCTTCGAACACGGCAACGGCGCGCCGTCTGACGCTTTCGGATAACGCGGCGCCTTCGATCATGGCGCGGATTTCGGAAAGATGGCGCTCGGGCTGCGACTCAAGGACCTCGACATCGAACTTGGCGGCCGATATTCCAGCGAGCGTTCTGCGCCGCTCGCTCAGCCGATAGCCCGCAAGCCCAAGCGAGGCGAGCGGGGCTCGCAGTTCCGCAAGCTGCGCGCCGCAGTCCAGGCACGCGCCGACCAGCATATCGCCGCTCAGGCCCGAGAAGGCATCGAGATAGGCGGTTTTCATCCTGTAATCTTTACATATCAGCGGGTCGCAAGTACGATCAAAACTTACCCTGGGTCGATATGAGGCAGAGGGATCTGAAGATTTTCCGCCGTCTACTCGAGCAACGAAGACGCGACATTTTGGAAGAGGCGGAACGTGCTCGGGGAACGATGAATTCGACGGAAGATCCGGCGGCCGACCCAACCGATCGCGCGTCGCTCGAATCGGACCGCAATTTTCTCCTCAGGATGCGCGACCGGGAGCGCAAGCTGCTCGGCAAAATAGACGAAGCCGTCGCCCGCATCGAGGACGGAAGCTACGGGCGGTGCGAAGAATGCGGCGCGCCAATCGGAATCGAGCGGCTCAAGGCGCGCCCGGTTACCACGCTGTGCATCCAGTGCAAATCCGAGCAGGAGGAACGGGAGCGGCGCGGCTAGAGCGCACCCGTGCCTGGTAACCCCGGAACTTGCCGATGAAGGTTCGAAAAGCCGTTATCGTGGCGGCAGGCCTTGGCACGCGCATGCTGCCCGCCTCGAAGGTCATCCCCAAGGAAATCCTCCCGGTGGTGGACACCCCGGCCGTGCAACTCATCGTCGAGGAGGCGGTCGCCTCGGGAATCGAGGATATCGTCGTGGTGCTGAGCCCCGGCCGCACGCTCGCTCTCGACCATTTCAAGCCCGCCCAGGACCTCGAAGAACATCTGATGCGCAAGGGCAAGCACGAGGCGCTAAGGGCCCTGCGCACCAGCAGCTTTGCCGCGCGATTTCATGCCGCCCATCAGCATCAGCCGCTCGGCCTTGGCCACGCGGTTCTCCAGGCGCGTGACAAGATTGGCGACGAGCCCTTCGGCCTGTTTCTTCCCGACGATATCGTGGACGCGCCGCGTCCGTGCCTGAGGCAGCTCATCGACGTCGCTGAAGAACGCAACGCGCCGGTCGTTGCGCTGATGCGGATGCCGGCGAGCGAAGTCTCAAAGTACGGCATCGTAGAGGCGAAGGCGCTCGGCGGGCGACTGTACGAGTTGACCGGGATGGTCGAGAAGCCCGCGCCGGACAAGGCGCCAAGCGATCTCGCAATTATCGGCCGCTACGTGCTTACGCCAGACCTCTTCGAGTTTCTCGCCGAGGGCAAGACCGGCGCGGGGGGCGAAATCCAGCTCACCGACGCATTGCTCGGGCTCGCAAAGCGGCGCAAAATTTATGGCTGCGAGTTCGAGGGCGTGCGCTACGATATCGGCGATCGGGCCGGGTACGTGATGGCGCAGGTCGGATTCGGCTTGAAGCGTCCCGAGGTGGCTGATAGGCTTCGCGCCTACCTCGAACAGGTGTTATCACCGAAGTCTCGGATGGGGCAGTAGCTCAGCTGGGAGAGCACCACGTTCGCAACGTGGGGGTCGAGGGTTCAAATCCCTTCTGCTCCACCATCCAGTCTCTCAATTTCCGCTCATCTCGGAGAATCGCGCGAAATCCACACGTGCGCGCGCGATTTGCGATCGCACCGGGACCCGGAGAACGCCGCATCCGGCGCTAATCGCGAGAATCTGCCAAATCCTATCCGGGCGCGATTTGCCTAGGTCCCACTGACGCCTGGGCGAGACACCTTCCCATGTCGCCGCAACAGATTCCCATGTCGCCGCAACAGAGCGATGTGTGCTGACGACGGCGCTTGAGCCCAAAGCCCCGCCCGAGAAGGAGATCTCGCATGAGCGCTGATACGGAAACGGTTGTTGCCGAGCCAAAGGCGGCTCCAACCTCAAAAACCAAGGAGGCCAAACCACACGCATCCCGAACCGCAGCCAAAGCCGAGAAACTGGTCTGCCGATACTGCGGCGGCGCCGATCTGGCGCCATCCTTCAAGAAGCGACGCGACGCCCGTTGCCGCGCCTGCTTCAAGAAGCGTTACGGTTCGGGCGCGCGGGACAAGCAAGCCGCGCGCATTCGCAAGGCGAAGGCCGCGAAAAAGTAGCTTAACAGCGCGCAACGAAAAATCGGCCCGGGGCCGGACTCCTCGAAGGGGATCCGGCCCTCGTTCATCTTGGGAGGTCGACTCCGGACAGTCGAGCGCTCACTCATTTCACAGCGCTCCGGCTCCTAGCAAGTTCGCAGTAGAAATCTCCTGATCCTGTTTCAACGTGACGTATGCGCCACAATTCTGTCTTGAAGTCTTCCGGGCTATTCACACGATCCAGAAGAATGAGGAGCTGAGGGATGCTTATGAACCACGCATTGAAGAACGGCCGCTTCGCGTATGCCGAACCCAAGCTGTTCAGCTCAATCTGTTGGTCCCTTAATTTCTGCTGCAGACTCGGCAATTTTCCGAGGACCGACTTCGGCTCAAAATCGACTCGCAGCATTGAGCCAAACAATTGAAAGAGCAGGCTGCGGTCTTGAAGAGATGCAAAATCGAAGAGGCTGATGCTGACGCGCTCAACCTCACGCCCCCTTAGGGCAAGCACATATTCTGTTCGCGAGTCTGACAGCGTCAGAGAGCCGAATTTTCGTAAACGAATTTCGTGGGCGCCTATCTGGCGCTGCGACTCCAGCAAACTCTCGGCAAGATCCCTAAGCAACGTAGCGAGATCTCCTCGTCGGGCGAGAGGTCGAAGCGGCTTCTTCTTCGCTTCTCCTAAGAAGACATGGGTTTCCGTCTCGACGACGCTATCACAATCGCTTTGCTCACCGTTTTGATCATAGTGCCCTGCGCAGCTGAGAGCGTTGTGAGCCTTGAGCATCTCCTTAACGAATGTCTCTGCGGCATCGCCGAGCTTTTGATAAAAATCCTTAAAGCCGACCGACTCGACGGCTGCTGTCACCGCCTCGATAAAGGCGGGAGCGCACCACGAAATATCCATGATCAAGTATGCGCCCCCTGGTAGTCGGAGAAGGGGTCGTTTCTGGAATGTAAGCCGCTCGACATCAGCGGGCAGCTCGTATCCTTGGTTTACAGGTGCTTCGTGGACGAACGTGCCTAGAATCTTCTCGAGTTTCCAACTCGGCAAACCTGTCAGCGAGGGTAATGCGTGTTGCGCATCGCTCACGCAAGGTCCATGCACCGACCCGCACGTCCGAACTATTGCACCGATTACGGAGAGCGCGTCCTGCAAGGACCAGCCACACGCTTCGCGCATTCTTTTCTCATCAACCCAATGGAACAGACCCTTGAGTATCGGAACGACGTCCGTTGGACGCAGCTGGGTGATCGAAAATGTCGAGTCGAAAACGACGCGCTCCCGCAGGAATTGGAGAATGCTTTCGGGGCCATGAAACATCTGCTCGAAAATGTTGTATGGCTGCACATCCAGCAGCGTCGTCAACGCGACCGATAGCTTTTGAATCTCTTGAAACTGCCTACGGCGTTCCGACTCCGGAAGGGCAAGAGGGGACCCTTCCGGGAATGCCGCGCAAAGATTGAGCACATAGCCGTACGGAAAAGCCGGGGCCGGGGTTCTCGTTGGCAACGACATCTGCCGAACGAAGTGATAGCGCCGCTGCTCAGCATCGAATAAGCTTCGCGAGCTGAAGAGGATCCTCGCTGCAAATTCTCGTCCGCCGAAAGTCTTAACCCGGTTGATGATTTCGCTCGCGAGACGCCGCAGTTCCGCTTCTTCGGCGACGACCTGCCCTGCGGCAAAGGCTATCTTGAAGCCTTCCGATTTAAGGAACTTAATTGCTTCAGCGACGGCAAAGTCGCGAGCGAAGAGCGATCGAGTCATTCGCTCATGGGTTTCGCGGAGGTGAGGTTCCAAATGGATCTCTTCGCATGCCGCCTGAATCGCCTCTCTCCAAGGCTCGGAGTTCTCGAATGGAATAACCGGGAGCGAATTTCTGACCGCGTCGCGAATGTTCTGAAGGACGCTCAGAAACGGTTCGAGAGCGCGCCCGTCGACGACATGCTCAAAAATCAGTTGCCGCTCTAGCAACCCGACGTCCCTCTGGGTCCATCCCCGCTCGCTTCGCAGTCTGCTTCTGATCCTGTCGCGCAGATGGTCAGTGACAACACTCAGTCCCCAATACGAGCCATCCGACTTCAGACCGTATCGGTCGTAGAGCCTTTGCAGCCAATCTCCGTCGCCGACCGGCAATGACTGTGCGGCAGTCTCGCCGGCATCGACTAGGGCCCGAAAAGCATGGGAGCTCACAAGCATCAGTTTACCAGATCGCCTTTGGTCACCCGATCTGGCACCTGCCAAACCCCCCTCCGGGCCGGCAAGCGCTTTGGCACCCGTATCAACCTTGATCCCAGGAATGATCTCTTGCTGGGCGAGAGTGTCAGGCAAGGGCGTGCCGCTCGAACCGCACTGGCGGATCGTCTCGTCATACATGATGACGCCGCTGATGAATTCGCTTGCGCCGGGGGCTGTGAAAAGCAGTTCGCGATAGTCTCGGCGGGTCTCAGGTGTGGAAGGAATCTTCAGCTTTTCAAAACGCCTGGTTAAAGTGCCGACTGTCTCGTCCGCGGCCAGGATGCCCTTGCCATCCGCCACGAGCGCCTTAGCGACCGCTTCGGGGCCTTGAAACATCATGTCCATCTCCATAGGCATGTTCGGTCGTTGCGGGTGGCGCGAGCGACTTCTGCAAGGGAGCCGCAAGCGATCGTGTTACTTCAAGCCTTTATTAAACAGTCGAATTACGGGTTCACTCTGATTGTTGTGATCGTAGCCGAGAATACTCAGCGTGGCCGTACTCAGTTTGAAATAACGGCCACATAACGGCTCCAATCCGAGCCATCGTGCTATCAGGACGCGAAGGAGATGCCCGCTGGAGAACAAGAGTACGTTGCCCTGAACCTGCCGGATACGTGCAATAATCCGATCTGTCCGAATACCTACATCTTGCGGCGATTCGCCGTTGGAGCAGCCGTCGCGAAAAATTATCCAGCCGGGCTGCTTTGCAAGGATTTCATCGCGCTTCTTGCCCTCGTAATCGCCGTAGTTCCATTCAACGAGATCACGTTCGACTTCTGCCACCGGCCCGTAGCCGCAAAGCTCGCACGTTCGCGTCGCGCGTTGCAGAGGACTCGAGAACACTCTGGCAAACCGGACACGCTTCAACTGCTCACGAAGCCTGCGAGCCTGATTCTCACCCGCCACAGTCAGTGGGATGTCAGTCAAGCCGGTATGCTGCCCTGACAGAGTCCATTCGGTTTCACCGTGTCTAACCAGGTAGACATCGGGGAGCAGGTCGCCCACAAATACTCTCCTCTCCGCCAGTTGTGCCCGTTACTCGACGGGAACGGCCTTGATGTTCCAGATATCGCCGGCGTACTCGGCGATCGTGCGGTCGCTGGAGAATTTTCCGGAACAACCGACATTTGTTATCGCCTTACGCGTCCACCCGTCGACGTCCCGGTACAACGAACCAATCGCAGCTTGTGCCGTGGCATAGGCGGTCAGGTCCGGCAGATGCATGTAATAGTCCCCCTGCGTCAACAGCATGTCGCGGATCGGATTGAACACCCCCGGTTCATCATGGCTGAAGTGATCCGAGAAGATCAGATCCAGTGCGGCTCGCGTCTCGGGCTCATTATGGTAGTGCCAGTTGGGATCGTACCACCCACGGCTGCTTGCGACTTGTTCGGCAGTGAGGCCGAAGAGAAAGAAGTTTTCTTGGCCAGCTTCCTCGGCCATCTCGATCGTCGCCCCATCGCGCGTGCCAATAGTCAAGGCCCCATTCATCATGAACTTCATGTTGCCGGTGCCACTGGCCTCATAGCCGGCTGTCGAGATTTGTTCCGAGATGTCGGTAGCCGGAATCAGCCGCTCGGCGAGAGTGACGCTGTAATTCGGGACGAAGACAACCTTCAGTCGCCCGCGCAGGGCCGGGTCGGAATCGATTGTCGCGCCAACCTGATTGATGAGCTTGATGATTAGCTTGGCGAGCCGATACGCAGGCGCCGTCTTGCCAGCGAAGAAGAAGGTGCGGGGCGGGGTCGTCAGATTCGGATTGTTGCGCAGCCGGTCGTAGAGCATGACGATATGCAGCACATTGAGAAGTTGACGTTTGTACTCGTGAATGCGCTTGATCTGGCTGTCAAAAAGCGTGGCCGGATCAACAATCTGTCCGGTCGCCGATTTGAGCCAGTCGGCGAAACGCGCTTTGGCGGCCTGCTTAGCCTCGCGGAACTTTGCACGGAAAGTGGAATTGTCGGCCAGCGGCACGATCCTGCGCAGCTGGCCAAGATCGCCGATCCAGCCGTCGCCGAGGGCGTCCGTAACCAAGCGGGCCAGCGCCGGGTTGGCCAGCAGCAGCCAGCGGCGAGGGGTGACCCCGTTGGTCTTGTTGTTGAAACGATCGGAGAACATATCGGCGAAGTCAGGCACCAATCGTTTGCGGATCAGATCGGAGTGAATCGCGGCAACTCCGTTGATACTGTGCGTACCGACGATGGCCAGATTAGCCATCCTCACCTGCTGCGTCGGACCCTCCTCGATAAGGCTCATCCGTCGAACTCTGTTGTCGTCGCCGCTATAGCGCCGGCGAACAGTGTCGAGAAATCGCCGGTTGATCTCGTAGATGATCTCGAGAAGTCGCGGGCAGATCATCTCGAAAAAGCGCGCAGGCCACTTCTCAAGAGCCTCGGGCAAGAGCGTATGGTTCGTGTAGGCCAAGGTACGGACCGTCAGGTCCCACGCCTGGTCCCAACCAAGTCGCGCTTCGTCGAGCAGGATACGCATCAGTTCGCCAACAGCCATCGCCGGATGCGTATCGTTCATCTGGATCGCGACCTTGTCGGGAAAAGCGCTCCAATCCTCGTTCGTACGCCGAAAGCGGGCCACGATATCGGCTAGCGAGCAGCAGACGAGGAAATACTCCTGCAGGAACCGCAGCGCCTGGCCGGCCATCCTGGAATCATCCGGATACAAGACCCTCGTGACCGTTTCGGCAGCCATGCGATCCAGGATGGCTCCGACGAAATCCCCGGAACTGAACTCGCCGAAATCGAAAAATTCGGGCGAGGTCGCCGCCCACAACCGAAGCGTGTTGATATTGCGGCCGCCGAAGCCGACAACGGGACGGTCGTAAGGCACGCCGAGCAGGTGTCCGCGGGTATCCGGCACGGCACGGAGCGTTTCGCCTTCCGACCGAAAGGAACAGCCCACGGCAATTTGCATCGTCTCTTCGGGGCGCGCCACTTCCCAGGGATCCGGACGCTTCAGCCAATGGTCCGGGAATTCGACTTGATAGCCGTTCTGAATCTCCTGCCGGAAGATGCCGTACTCGTAGCGCAGCCCGTATCCCATAGCGGGGATCGAAAGGCTTGCCAGCGAGTCCATGAAACACGCGGCGAGCCGTCCCAGCCCGCCATTGCCCAGGCCGGCATCGGGCTCGGCGTCGATCACTTCTGTCCAGTTCTGACGCGGGTCCGAACGCAAATCGTCGCGAACGAATCGCTCAACCCCGAGATTGATTATGTTATGAATCAGCGTGCGGCCGATCAGGAACTCCATCGACAGGTAATAGATCCGCTTCGCGTTGGTTCGTTGGTACGTCTGCTCGGTAAGCAGCCACCGCTGCGTAAGCAAATCGCGCAATGCGCGTGCGACCGCCTCGAAGCGTTGGCGTTCGCTGGCGTCCTGCATTGAAACCGCATGATCGAACACCACATGCCGATCATAGTTGTCGGTGCCGGTGAAGCGGAGCTTTCCGCATTCGTAGCGTGCAAGCGCGCGTGGGTCGGTTTCTTTGGAAACGGGATTCTCCATTCTGACGCACCCCTGGTGCGGTGCTGTGGTGTTTGATCCTGAATTCAGACGTTGTCAGCGGAGGTGTCGGTCCGCCGAGCACGGGTATCGGCGCGACCATCCCATTGCCACTCACGTATCTCCGGCATATCGTCGCCGTATTGCGCGATATACTGCTTGTGATCCTGCAGCTTGTCGCGAATAGCCTGCTTTGCGTATGCTGCTCGCTCCGCAAGCATCGGAACCCTGTCGATGACCTCGTTGACAAGTGAAAACCGATCCATGTGGTTGAGCACGACCATGTCGAACGGCGTGGTCGTGGTACCTTCCTCGATATAGCCGCGAACATGGAGATTGCGATGGCCCGCGCGCCGGTATGTCAGGCGATGGATGAGCCACGGATAACCGTGGAAAGCAAAGACGATCGGCTTGTCGATAGTGAAGAGCGCGTCGAACTCGCTGTCAGGGAGTCCATGCGGATGTTCACTCGGTGACTGGAGCGTCATCAGGTTGACCACGTTGACCACGCGCACCTTGAGTTGCGGAACGTGTGTCCGAAGCAGATCGACGGCGGCGAGCGTCTCGAGCGTCGGAACGTCTCCGCAACACGCCATTACCACGTCCGGTTCTCCGCCCTTGTCGTTGGATGCCCATTCCCAGATGCCGATCCCCGCAGTGCAATGCTTTATGGCCTGATCCATCGAGAGCCACTGCGGCGCAGGCTGTTTGCCAGCGACGACTACATTGACGTAGTTGCGGCTTCGCAGGCAGTGGTCGGTAACCGATAGGAGGCAGTTGGCGTCCGGCGGCAGATAGACGCGCACGACTTCGGCTTTTTGCTCACGACGTGATCGATGAAGCCGGGATCCTGATGGGAGAAGCCGTTATGGTCCTGGCGCCAAACGTGCGAGCTAAGGAGGTAGTTCAGCGACGCAATCGGCCGTCGCCACGGGATGTGATTACATACCTTCAGCCACTTGGCGTGCTGATTGAACATCGAGTCGATAATGTGGATGAAGGCTTCATAGCAACTGAAAAATCCGTGTCGGCCTGTCAGCAGGTAGCCTTCCAACCATCCCTGGCACTGATGCTCGCTCAGAAGGCCGGGCGTCGTGCCCCAATGGCCCAGCAGCCGTGGCTTGATATGCTCGCGCCTGAGAGGTTCCTTCAGCAGAGGATTGTCCAGCAAGTAGATTTGACCGACCGACAGGTAGTTTGAAGCACGCCAACAGGCGTCGATTTGCGCGAGCAGACGGTCGTCGAGTGTTGTTGACATATTCAGCTCGATGACAAGCGCGAAAACGCGGGATCCCGCTCGCCACTAAGGCTACCGTTGCCAGATACATGGACCTATTGGACCTTGGTCCAATAGCTTGACGACGATTCCCCTTGTCATACTCGCCCCTGTTGCCCGCGTGCCTTGAAGAATGATCCCGTTTGGCTCGGTGCAAGCGCGTGGCGATGTCACCGATTACGCCATCGATTGAGCCGATAAGCCGGACAGCCCCGCGATTCGCGGGCGGATGGCAACGAACGGAGCGGGCGCAGGGAAGGCACAGCCGCTGTTCCGTTGCGAGTTGCGTGCTTTGCGCCCTTGTCGGTTCGTTCGAAGGCGCAAGGCCACAGGGACGCTGAGGTCGCGCTAGTACCGGGACTTTTCGGACGGAGTCCATAGGCGATGTCGAGGAGAGCGATCTTTGTCACAGTGACGGTCGTGGTTGCAGGCGGCGGCGTGGCCGCGTGGCTGATACTTTCGAGGCCGGCACTGCCTCCAGGGTTCGCGGGCGGCAATGGCAGACTCGAAGCCAAGCAGATCGATATCGCGACGAAATATCCTGGGCGGATCAAGCAAGTTCTCGCCGACGAAGGAGACATGGTCAACGCCGGGCAAATCGTCGCGACCATGGATACCGAGCCTCTCGAGGCCCAGTTGCGTAACGCAGAGGCAAAGATCAAGGAGGCTGAGGACAACCGCCGCACTGCGCTGGCGAATGTCGCCGTCAAGCAGAGCGAGTTTGTTTATTCCGAGAAGGAGTACAAGCGCTCCAGCGGGCTGGTCGGGCGCGGGGCTGTAAGCGAACAGGAGAGAGACATCGACCTTTCTCGCATGGAGATGGCCCGCTCGGCTTTGGTCGGCGCCAAAGCTCAGGCGGTGCGAACGAAATCCGCAATCGATGCCGCAGTGGCGGAGGCTGAAAGGTTGAAAGCGGAAATCAAGGACAGCGTGCTGAAGGCTCCCGTCAGAGGGCGGATACAGACACGTCTGGCGGAGCCTGGCGAGGTTTTGCCGGCCGGCGGCAAGGTACTGACACTTGTCGATCTGAGCGACGTGTATATGTATGTCTTCCTGCCCGAGCGAGACGCCGGAAAAGTAGCCTTGGGGTCGGAAGCGCGAATAGTTCTTGATGCCGCCCCTGAATATCCAATCCGAGCGTCTGTGTCATTTGTTTCGCCCAGTGCGCAGTTTACGCCCAAGACGGTCGAGACGGCGGAAGAGCGCCACAATCTGACGTTTCGCGTGAAGCTGCAGCTCGACGCGAAGCGTCTGCGCCAATTCGAACCCTACGTGAAGGTAGGCATTCCAGGCATGGGCTACGTGCGCTTTGACCAAAAAGCTCCGTGGCCGCCGATGCTGCAGGTGAAATCCGTGATGCCCGGGGAGCTCTGGAAGCCCACCGGTTCAACCAATTCAACCGATTCGAAGTAATGAACACCAGCGCGCCAGAAATCGCGGAGAGCGGCGCGAGCCTGTCCTCGGTTGCGAGCCTGAAGGAAGTCACCCAGCGTTACGGAAGGGTCGCGGCGCTCGACGGGGTCGATCTGGACATCCCTGCGGGCAGGATGATTGGCCTGATAGGCCCGGACGGGGTGGGAAAATCCACCCTGCTAGGCATCGTCGCCGGCGTTCGACGAATACAGAGTGGAAAGGTCACCGTGCTTGGCGGTGACATTGCCGACACGCACTTTCGCAATTCGGTGTTCTCGCGCGTCGCGTATATGCCGCAGGGACTCGGGAAGAACCTTTATCCGACCCTGTCGATCTTCGAGAATGTTGACTTCTTCGGCCGGCTCTTCGGCCAATCGCGCGAAGAGCGCGAGTGGCGAATTCAGGAATTGCTGGCCAGCACCGATCTTACGCCGTTTCGAGATCGTCCGGCGGGAAAACTGTCCGGCGGAATGAAGCAGAAGCTCGGGCTCTGCTGCTCGCTGATTCACGATCCCGATCTTCTCATCCTCGACGAGCCGACCACTGGCGTTGACCCACTCGCGCGCCGGCAGTTCTGGGAACTGATCGACCGTATCCGGTCGCGTCGTCCAGGGATGAGCGTGCTTGTCGCGACTGCCTATATGGACGAAGCGGAGAGATTCAGCTGGCTGGTGGCGATGAACGCCGGCAAGGTGCTCGCGACGGGAAGTCCTGAGGAACTCAAGCGCGACACGAGCGAGAAGACGCTCGAAAGAGCCTTCATCAAGCTTTTGCCGGAGGAGCTGCGCCGCGGGCACAAGGAACCTGAGATTTCGCCCTGGCAGCCCACCGGAGGAACGCCGGCCATCGAAGCTCACGGTCTTACCCAGAGATTCGGGACATTCACTGCCGTTGATCATGTCAACTTCCGCATCGAGCGCGGCGAGATTTTCGGATTTCTCGGCTCCAACGGATGCGGCAAGACCACGACGATGAAGATGCTCACCGGGCTGCTCCCGCCCACTGAAGGGACTGCTCTGCTCTTCGGCCACCCGGTCAAGGGCGGGGACGTGGAGACGCGCCGGCGAGTCGGCTTCATGTCGCAGGCCTTCTCCCTCTATACCGAGTTGACGGTACGGCAGAATCTGCTGTTGCACGCTCGCCTTTTCGATATTCCCGAGGACGCGGCGTACAAGCGTGTCGATGAGATGCTGGCGCGGTTCGCGCTGGAGCCCACCGCTGACACTCTTGCCGAGAGCTTGCCACTGGGCATCCGCCAGCGGCTTTCTCTCGCGGTTGCCGTCATCCATGAACCGGAGATGCTGATCCTCGACGAGCCGACATCCGGAGTCGACCCTGTCGCGCGCGATGGATTTTGGCAACTACTCATTCGGCTATCGCGCGAAAATGGTGTGACGATCTTTCTGTCCACGCATTTCATGAATGAGGCTGAACGATGCGATCGCATGTCGATGATGCATGCGGGCAAGGTGCTCGCCCAGGGTCCGCCTGCCCAGTTGGTCGCGGAACGGAAGGCAAAGAACCTTGAGGAAGCCTTCATCGGGTACCTCGAGGAAGCCGCTGAAAAGTCGGGCAGCAGGGCTGCACCGCCGGCTCCCGCCGTCGAAGAAGAAAGCGCTCGCCGCCCAGGCACGTCTTCGGAGACGCAAAGTACGTTCAGCCTGGGCCGTATCTGGGCATTTGCTCGTCGCGAAGCCGTGGAACTGCGGCACGACTCCGTGAGGCTGGCCTTCGCCATCTTTGGCCCGCTGCTCCTGATGATCGTGTTCGGCTACGGAATCTCGCTCGACGTGGAGCATCTGCCGTTCGCGATCCTGGATTTCGATGGCACCGCGACCAGCCGCCTTTATGCGGACGGCTTTCGCGGCTCGATCTACTTTGACGAAAAGCGACCACTGCGAAGCTACGACCAGCTTGACCGGCGGCTTCGAGACGGAGAACTCCGCCTGGCTGTGGAAATTCCCGCAGGGTTCCAGAGGGACTTGCGTCGGGGTCGCCAGCCGGAGGTCAGCGCGTTTCTCGACGCGGCCATACCGTTCCGTGCTGAAACGGCGCTCAGCTACGTCGAGTCCGTGAACGACGAATTCATCACGCACCTGCGCGAGGCCAAAGGCCTCCCGCCAGTCTCCAAACCGGTGAAGTACGAGACCCGGGCGCTGTTCAATCAGCAATTCAAAAGCATCTACGCGATGGTGCCGGCGGATATCATGCTGCTTCTCATACTGATTCCAAGCATGCTCACCGCCCTCAGCGTCGTACGTGAGAAAGAGCTTGGCTCGATCGCCAACTTCTACGCCGCTCCCGCCACCCGGCTTGAATTCCTTGTCGGCAAACAGCTGCCCTATATCGGTGTATCGCTCATACAATTCGCGATTCTGGTGGTTATCGCGATACTCCTCTTTCAGGTGCCGGTGAAGGGCAGTTGGCCAGTCTTGTTGGGCGGCGGACTGATCTACGTTTTGGCGAGCACGGGCTTCGGCCTGTTGATATCGGTCTTCGCCACGACGCAGACGGCTGCTATCTTCGCCGCCGCAATAATCACCATTCTTCCGGCCGTGCAGTTTTCGGGCATGTTTGTGCCGGTCTCTTCACTGACCGGGGCGGCATGGTTCGCCGCTAGGATTTTCCCAAGCACCTATTTCCAGGCGATTAGCGTGGGCGCTTTCACCAAGGCCCTTGAGATCCAAGAACTGTGGCGTAATCTCGTCGCCCTCTGCGTGCTCGCCCTTATCTACTTTGTCGCATCGGTTGGGTTGCTCGAAAAGCAGGAGCACTGACCGGATGCGCCATCTACTGCATATTTTTCAGCTGGGGGTCAAAGAGCTGCTAAGCCTGGCCCGCGACCCGGTGTTGCTGTTTCTCATCCTCTACTCATTCACGTTCTCCGTGTACACGCCCTCGAAGAGCGCGGTGATGGACGTGGTCAATGCTTCGGTAGCGGTCGTGGACGAAGACGACTCGGCTGTCTCTCGCCAGATACGAGACGCCTTTTTGCTCCCATTATTCCTGCCCGCGGTGAGGATTCCGTTCAGTCAAATCAATCGCGCTCTGGACGAAGGAGAATACACGTTCGTCATCGACATTCCCCCGAAATTCCAGCACGACCTCACCAAGGGCGTCACGCCAACGGTTGAGATTATTACCGACGCTACCGCGATGAGCCAGGCGGGACGAGGGCCGGGTTATATTCGTAAAATCATAAACAAGGAAGTGGAACCCTACTGGTCTGGTAAGGGGAAGGCGAGCAATCGCGAACTAGTGCGCCTGGTGACACGCGCACGATTCAATCCCAACATGCAGCAGGGCTGGTTCGTTGCGGTCAACCAGATCATCAACAATATCTCGGTCCTAGCCATATTTCTCACCGGCGCGGCCGTCCTACGGGAACGCGAGCACGGAACGGTCGAGCACCTTCTCGTCATGCCGCTCCACCCGTATGAGCTGATGTTCGCAAAGATTTGGGCGAACGGAGCGGTCGTGGTGGGCGCGGCGATGGCCTCGCTGTTTGTCGTGGTGAAGGCAGCGATAGGCGTTCCCGTCGCGGGCTCAATCTGGCTTTTCCTGGAAGGTCTGGGAGTTTATCTGTTTTCCGTCACGGCGCTTGGAATCATGCTCGCGACGATGGTGCGCTCGATGCCTCAGTTCGGGTTGTTAGCGTTCCCGGTGTTTATTGTCATGAGCCTGTTATCGGGTGGCCAGACACCGCTCGAGAGCATGCCGATTGCGCTCCAAAAGATCATGCAGTTCGTGCCATCGACGCACTTTGTCAGTTTTTCTCAGGCGGTGCTGTTCAGAAACGCCAACTTCGGCATGGTGTGGCGCGACATGCTTAAAATGTTTGTTATAGGGTGTGCGTATGTCGCATTCACCCTTACGAGATTCAGAAAGATGCTAGCCGCGATTCAGTAGGTAATCAGGATGACTACAAGGACGCGCAGACAGCTGATGACTTGCATACTGCTGGCGCTGCTAGTGGTGGCAATTGGGCTGACAGGCTGTGCGCCGACCGCTGAACCGCAGGGCTTTTGGGGCAAGGTCTGGAGCCTCGAGGTTGGACCAGACTACCGGGCGCCGGAGTTGAGACCGCCGGAAACCTTTCGCTCGCAAGTCGGCCCCTCGGAGGCGGCTTCGCTTGCGGATTTGCCGTGGTGGAGGGTATTTGACGACGAGTCGCTGAAGAGGCTTATCGCCACGGCCCTGGTTCATAGCTACAACCTTCAGGCGGCCGTTGCCCGCGTGGACGAGGCGCGGGCATGGGTCTGGGTAGCGGCGTCGCCGCTATATCCGCATATCGGGTATGAGGGACAGGCCTCGCGCGAGAAGGTGTTTTTCCCGGCGCGGCTGGAGAACGCGGAGAACCCGACCTTCAACTCTTTTGCTGGGCTGTTTAACGTCGTGTGGGAGCTGGACGTCTGGGGCCGCATCCGGCGCTCTAC
>JAKAVC010000146.1 GCA_021817345.1 Deltaproteobacteria bacterium
TCTCGCGTTCTTAGGGTGAACGACTTCCGTGCGCTGCGGCGGGCTTGTCGGCGCTTGCCGTGGTCTCCGCGTTCCTCGCGCTTTTCGGTCGCGCGGCATCAGCGAGGGCCGCGGGGTGCTTCGATAATCCGGCTCGGCTTTGTTCGCACGGAATCGGATCGAGCTCGGGGTGGCGGCGCTGAACGGCGCGCGCCTTCTCGCCGACTAAGGATGACAAAACATGGCTCTGGTTTTTGCAACTCGAAAGGTGCCCAATCGAGCCGCGCAAGCTGGACACGGTCTTTAGGGAACATTATTAAGGAAAGTCCAACTGCTGCACGTGGCGAGGCCTCGCGACTCACAGCATTTCGCTATATCATTGCTGACGGAGCGTCCCTCCGCGGACGGCGATGGAGATTGTCGGGCACAGTGATATAGAGCTTAGGATGAACATTTACTGCCACGTGGTGCCAGAATTGATGCGGGATGCGGTGGAGATGCTCGATGCGCCTGTTCGGCAGCAGATGACCGTGCGTTCGGCGCTGTGGCCGTCGGTTTGGGTGTCAGGGCCTCGCGGTTGAGACTATCGGCGCCAAAAAGTCTCTGATTCCATTGACGCGCCCCCTTAGCTCAGATGGATAGAGCACAGGATTCCTAATCCTGGGGCCGTGGGTTCGAATCCCGCAGGGGGCGCCAGACAAAAGCCTTGTAAATGCTACGGTTTTCAGCCCTTCGAGCGTGTTCCGTAGACGCCTTGCGGCCGGTTTGACAGCCAATTTGACAGCCACGGGGTTCAGAACCTGGCCTTTACGCCTTGGCTTCGCCTAGAAGAGCGCCCATCCGTTCGGCTGCCCGGCGCGCCGCTTCGGGGACGGCGTGAGCGTAGGTGCGGACGGTCAGCGAGGGATCGGCGTGGCCGAGAATGCCCGCGACCGTGCGCAGGTCCGTGCCGCCGGCAACCATCGCGGTTGCGGCAAAATGGCGGCAGTCATGAAGCCGGAGCGCGAAGGGAAGGCCAGCCCGTTGCAAGGCGGCCTTGAACTGGCGATTGAACATCCGCGGCTCAAGCGGCCTGCCGAGGCTGTTGGGAAATAACAGGCCGCCATCCTCATAGGCGCCGCCAGCGGCAAGACGGGTTTCAGCCTGCCGCGCCTTATGGCGCTTCAGCGCCGCAAGCACTGGCGCGGGCAGCGGTAATGTGCGCCGCCCGCTGGTGGACTTCGGCTCGACAAATTCAAGCCGCCCGCCAATCCGCTCAAGCGCCCGGCGGACAGTCACCGTTGCCGCGTCGAAATCGACATCGTTCCACGTCAGGGCCAACAACTTGCCGCGCCGAAGCCCGCATTGAAGGGCGAGCCAGTAGGCGGGTCCGTAAGGGTCGCCCTGAGCGGCGCCGAGTAGCGCCCGCGCCTGTTCTGGCGTGAAAGTGACAAGCTGCTTGCGGGGAATTCTTGGCAGGTCCACGGCCGCCGCCGGATTAGCCGCCAGCAGGTTCCACTTGACGGCTTGCGCCAGCGCCCGCCTGAGTACGAAAAGGCTTATCCGGACCGTTCGCGGCGATAGACCGGCCGCCAGCCGCTCGGCAATGAAGCGCTGAATCGCCTGCGGCCGCAGCTTGTGAAGCGGGATCTTGCCGAAGGCCGGCGCCAGGTAAAGGCGGACGTGCTGTTCATACTGTTCGTATGTCAGCGCTCGAACGGAAGACCGGACCGCATCCTCAAGCCAGCGAGAAAGGAATTGGCCGACCGCCTGGCGCTTGCCCGCGACCGGAAGCGCCGCCGCATGATCTACTCTCGCCTTGAGCAAGGCCTCCTGGACCTCGGCCGCCGAAGACCCGTAGAAGTACTTCCTAACCCGCCTGCCGTTCTGCCAGCCGAGGTCAAGCTGACCGCACCAGCGGCCGTCCGCGCTCTCGAAGATCGATCCCTCGCCCGCGTTTCGCTTCCGCGCCATTATCGTTGCTCCTTTTCCTTCTTCCGTTGGTAGTAGCGCCGGCTTGCCGCGCGCCACGCGGCCTTGAGCCCGCAGTCCGGGCAGTAGCGACGCGGCCTGCCCTTGGGCGAGAACCAACGCCCGCACTCCGGGTTTTGACACCTGGTCAGCGCGCCGCCCAGATTTGACAGGAGCGTCATCGAGAGCGCGGCGCGTAGGCCGTCCTCCCAACACTCGCCGCCCAGACCTACGTTGAAAGACGAATCAAAGCCCCGGCCACGCTGTACCAGGTGCGGGCGTAGATGCCCCCAATGCCAGGCGATACCGGTAGCCACGCGGATCAGTAGGTCCTCCGGCGAGTGCCGCTGCGCCTCTCCGGTGATAGCCCGCAGTTCACGGGCGCAGCCGCGATCGCGCTGGGTCAAAAGCGCCAGCCGAAACACCTTTGCCCACCAGCGCCAAGCTTCAAGTGGTTCCGTGCCGATTTTGGGCTGGCAGGTTCGCGCGCAAGCCGGATGCCCGAGCGCCCGCCCGTGCGCGCAGATGTATAGCGGTCCCCACTCTTGCGCGAAGTTGAGAATTTGTTCGCCCGAAGCGCGCTCAAGGGCTACGAAGTCGACAAGCAACCTGCGCATGCTCTCGCGGCCGGCGAGCAGGTCAACCTGCCTGGCCACGCTCCTCGGCGCGTAGCGGATGGAGCCCTGGTCTAGGATTAGGCCTTGCGGCACCGCCCAGGGGTGAAGCCGCTCCGCAAGCAGGTCGCCGTTAACGTTCAAGAGCACAGCAAGGTTCACACCCGATCGCGCCGAATCGCCGAGTCTCATATCGTTTCTCATATTTAAGTTGACAATTGAAGTCAAGGGCGGAAAATTCGAACCGCGCGCGATACGCGCAAGGAGCGGAACAGATGGAAAAAATTCTTCTGAGAGTCGCCGAGGTCGCCGACCTGCTCGGCGTATCGCGGGCGACGGCCTACGATTTGGTGGCCCGAGGCTCGATTCCGTCGATCCGGCTGGCGGGGCGAGGCGGCCGCGGATTGCTGCGAGTCCCGGCCGCGGCGTTGCAGAAGCTCATCGCGCCGGGCGACGCCGCGCCCGAGGATCGCCGATGAGACCGCCGCATCGAGCGCCCGACGCGCTCGCCAACGCCGCGCCGCCGGACCGCAGGCCCGAGATTTTGATCGCGCCCGGCCACCAGCCGGAGATCGTCGATGTGGCCGAACAGGTGCTCGTCGCAAATGCGGCACGGCTTCGGCTCTTCCAACGTGGGGGCGAAATCGTTCGGGTCGTCTCCCTCGACCGGGAAACCGCCCGCGGCGGCCTTCAGCGCCCGGCCGGGTGTGTCCAACTTGCCCCTGTCTCGCCGCTCAACTTGGAAGAAGCCTTCAACCGCTTGATCGCGTGGAAGCGCAAGGGCAGGACCGGCGATGAGGTTGCCGCAGACTGCCCGGCGCGGGTCGCCGCGACGTACCTGGCGCGCACAGGCGAGTGGAAATTGCCCGTTTTGACGGGGATCGTCGAAGCGCCGATTATGCTCGCCGACGGTTCGATTCTCTTCACGCCCGGCTACGATGAGCGGTCCGGTCTCTATCTCCATTGCGAGGAAAGTTGGCCCACCGTCCCCAACGCGCCGACGCGGGCGCAAGCGCAGACAGCGGCGCGCGAGCTGCTCGAACCATTTGTCGAGTTCCCGTTCGTGGATGAAGCGGCGCGCTCAGTTTTCATGGCGGGCCTCTTGACCGCGCTTCAGCGGCGGCTGCTCGAAAGCGCCCCCTTGTTTGCCTTCGACGCGCCAGCGCAGCGCAGCGGCAAGAGCCTGCTCGCGGAAAGCTTGGGGCTTATCGCGACAGGACGAAGGCCCGCCGCAACCGGGGTAGCAAAAGAGGGCGACGAAGTCCGCAAGGCGATTACGGCCGCGCTTCGCGAGAATCAGGCAATCGTCAATCTGGACAACGTCACGCGCCCGCTGGACTCGCCCGATTTGGCGCGCGCCATCACGCAGTTCGAGTACGCGGATCGGCTCCTCGGCGCAAGCCGAATGCTGCGCCTGCCGACCAACATCCTATGGACCGCGACCGGCAACAATCTCGTCCTTCACGGTGACATGCCGAGTCGCGCCCTCATCTGTCGCATCGACCCCGAGGTGGAGCGGCCCGAGGAGCGCGTATTCACAATCAGCGATCTCCCTGGCCACCTGCTTGCGAATCGCAAACGGCTCGTAACGAGCGCGCTCATGATCTTGCGCGGGCATCACATTACGGGACAGCCGCGTCAGCACGTGAGGCCGTGGGGCGGGTTCGACCATTGGTCACGAACAATCCGCGAACCGCTCGTCTGGCTCGGGCTGCCAGACCCGTGCGCGACCCGCGAGCAGATCATCGTGGACGATCCCGAGCGCGAAGCGGCTGCGGAAGTGCTGCGCGCTTGGCAAGCCGCTTTCAGCGACCGCGTGATGCTGGCGCGCGAGGTCATCGCCAGTGCGCAAAGCGGTCAACACGAGGAACTGAGGGAAGCCCTGCTGATGGTCGCGGCGAGGCGCAACGATCCTAGTCAGATCGACCCCCGGCGCCTCGGCAACTGGTGCTCTTCGAAAAAATCCCGCGTTATCGACGGTCTACGCCTGACGCCCGACCGTAAAATTCGACGCGCTCAAGGCTGGCGTGTGAATGTGGTGAATTTGGTGAGTCGCAAACCGGCAGGTGAAAACGGATACGACCAGCGAAACGCTTTTGACCTGCCGGAAACTAACTCACCAGGCTCACACACCTCACCCCCTGAAGGGGTCCGCCGGGGTTTCGCCGTATGAGCGCCGCGGAAATTCTTGCCGAACTTCGCGAGCGCGGCGTCCGGGTCGAGCCGCTGCCCGACGGGCGGCTCTACCTTGAACCGGAAGACCTGCTTGACGCCGACCTGATCGAGCGCGTGCGGGGTGCAAAGCCGGAGTTGTTGCGGATACTCGCCAGTCCGCCCCCTTCCGCGCCGGAGCCGCGGCCGCTACCCCTCGACCTGGCCCGCGTCGAGGCAGCCATCAACCGCTCGCCGCGCTCGCCGTTCTTGAACGACCTTGCAATCGCGACCATAGCGCGCGCCGCCATCGAGGCGCAGCGAGCGCTCGCCGCCCTGCCGCCCGCCGCGCGCCCCGAGGCGCTGAAGCGCTGCCACCAGACCGCGGATCGGATCATCGAAGCGATCGAACACAGCGACTACGCGAGCGCTTACGAAATCGCGCGCACGCTCCAAACCTTGCCCGCCGAATTGGCGCAACGGTCGCTGCAATGAACCTCACCTTGGGCAATATATTGCCGCGCCTTTGCGGCGTCCGCCGGGCCGGGAGCGGCTACGTCGCCTGCTGCCCCAACCATGATGACCGCGAGCCGTCCCTCAGTATCCGCGAAGGGAAGGGCGGCCGCATCCTCCTTCGCTGCTTCGCTGGCTGTAGTTACCAAGCCCTCCTTCACGCGCTGAAGCCGGGGCCGCAACGCAGCGGACCGACGATACCCTTGCCTAGTAGGGTATTTGCCCGGCCGACGATAGCGCCCGCATCGAGCGCGCCCGCAGGCTCTGGCGCGAGGCGAGGCCGCTGCCCGGCACGCCCGCCCAGGCCTATCTCGAAGGGCGGGGAATCCGGCTGCCGACCTGGCCGCCGACGCTGCGTTTTCACCCGGCCTGCCCGCATCCGTCCGGCTCGCGCCTGCCCGCCCTGGTTGCCGCCATCTGCCACCCTCGCGAAGGGAAACTCCAGCTTCACGGCGTGCATCGCATCTACCTTGCACCCGACGGCAGCAAGGCCGCCATCGAGCCGCGCAAGGCCGCGCTCGGAGCCGTGAAGGGCGGAGCCGTTTACCTTTCGCGTCCGACTACGACGCTCGCCGTCGCCGAGGGAGTCGAGACTGCGCTCGCCGTGATGATCTTGTGCCAGCACGATCCGCGCTTCGAGGGTTGGAGCTACGCCGCCGCCGTCTCGGCTGGCAACCTGCCCGCCATCGAGCTGCCGCCCGAGGTTGGGACCGTAATCATCGCCGCCGATAACGACGAACCGGGACGCGAGGCCGCAATCAAAGCCGCCCATCGCTTCATCCGCGAAGGGAAGGACGCGCGCATCGCACTTCCGCCCGCCGCCAAGGATTTCAACGAAGCGCTGCTTAACGAGCGGCGCGAAGAGGAAAGAGCCAGTGAATGACTTCTCTCTCGCGCTTGCCACCGTCGGCGAGGTCATGGAGCGCGGCGCGGCGAGCCATCCCGGCGACGACTGGCACACCAGCCCGGTTTCCTTCCATATCCAGAAGGCCGAGCGCCACTTGCGGCTTCATCACGAAGGGGATGAATCCGAACCGCACCTTGCGCACGCCGCCACGCGCCTGCTGATGGCCCTGGAGCTAAGCTGTGAGCGGCCTTGAGCGGGCGTTCGTTAAGCTGACCGGCCATACCCC
>JAKAVC010000071.1 GCA_021817345.1 Deltaproteobacteria bacterium
CATGCTTGACCGACTCCACGGTATCTAGCGAGCGCGCCGGCTCGCCCTCGAAATCGATAATCACGAAATCCTTGCCGGTGCTGAGGATCTGTCCGAGATGCAGGTCGCCGTGACAGCGCATCCGGGTAACCGTGATTCGCGTCTTGAGAATCGCCTCGAGGCAGGCGGAAATCCGCGCCTGGCTGGCTAGAAGCCGCTCGGCGTGTTCCCGCGCTTCGCGGGGCATCGACGCGAGGCGGCTTGCGAGCTGGCGGAACACCTGTCCCTGCAGGTTGCGCATCGATTGATACGTCGAGCGCTGGTAGAGGGTCGAGTACGGCTCGGGCGCGAAGTCCGGGTCTTCCTTTTCGGAGGCGAGCGCGAGATGGAGTTCGGCAACCCTGTGCCCCATCAGCCGCGCCGCTTCGAGATATGCGCCCACCGTCGAACCGCCCTGCTCATCCGGTTCAGGCACGGCCAGCAGCTCGATCAGGTCTTTAGCGGGTATCGGCGGCGCCTCCGAGAGGGAAGTCGCCGCGCGTTCGAAGTAGTCGCGCAGCTCGTGGCAGGTGAACTCCCAGGCGTCGCCGCGGTTGGGAACGAAGCCCCGCAGTATCGCAAGCGTTCGCGGCGCGCTTCGTCCGCTTCGATACTCTATCCATCCCGCGACTGGCGGAGTGCGGGAAAACGCGGCGCGCTCGGTGAGGAAGCGGCCCAGTTCGAGATCGGGGTTGATTCCCGGATCGAGCCGGCGGAACAGCTTCAGGATAAGCCGGTCGCCGTATACGACGGATGAATTGCTTTGTTCGGTCCTGAGCACGCGCGCGTCGATGGGTTCGTCGGGGCCGCGGAGTTCCTGGTAGCGATCGGTCGAGAAGCTTTGAAGCCCGCCCGCAACGCCCTTGACCTGGCGGCGGCGTTCCATCAGATCAAGCAGCGCGCGGCACAGGCCCGGTTCTCCGATCGCGTCGAACAGGATTCCCTCGGCTACGCCATCGCGCGTTTCGATTCGGACTTTCGCGACGACGCGCTGCGGGCCGGCCGCGCGCATCTCTCCCGCGCGATCGCCGGTCGCGACAGCAAGCGGCATCACGTAGGTTTCCGGCTCGCCGCTCGTGTATTCCGCGCCAATCATCACGATACACGAGTCGTCGGGCGCGCCCGGGATCCGGAGCGCGTCGCTGACGTGCACGGTCTTCAGATTTCTCGCCTTGCTTCTGAACCAGCGGCAATGCGGCAGGTATTCCGCGAGCGCGCGTTCCAGCGCGCCGCGCGGCCCCCGCGTCAGATAGGCGTCGAGCGGCCCCTTCATCGCAAGCGTGGCCGGCTCGTACGCGCCGAGCGCGCTCTCCGAATTGCCGCGTGGCGCTTCGATCGAGAACGAGAGCATCAGATGCGGCCCGAGCGTCAGCATGTAGGGCTGGTCGCCGATGGGCGGAAATGCGTTGCGTCCGAACAACTCGACGGGCGACATGCCCCTGTACTTCGCGAGGTCGAGTTCCACGTACTGCACGAAACGCGACAGGTTGGCGACCGCGAGAATCCGCTCGTTCTCGTAGCATCGCACGAACGCGAGGACGCGCGGATTCTCAGGGTTGAGGAACTCGATGCTGCCGCGTCCGAACGCCTTGAACTGCCTGCGCAGCGCGATGATCCTGCGCATGAACCATAGCAGCGAGTGCGGATTGGACTCCTGCGCTTCGACGTTGACCGTCTCGTAGTGGTACTCATAGTCGATGATGACCGGCAGGATGAGGCGCTGCGGATTGGCGGTCGAGAATCCCGCGTTGCGATCCGGACTCCATTGCATCGGCGTGCGCACTCCGTCGCGATCGCCGAGAAAGACGTTGTCGCCCATCCCGATCTCGTCGCCGTAATAGATGACCGGCGTGCCCGGCAGCGAGAACAAGAGCGCGTTGTTGAGTTCGATCGCGCGGCGGTTGTTGCCGAGCAGCGGTGCGAGGCGGCGGCGGATTCCCAGGTTGACCCGCATCCGATCCTCCTGCGCGTAGGCGCGGTACATGTAATCGCGCTCCTCGTCGGTGACCATCTCGAGCGTGAGCTCGTCGTGGTTGCGCAGGAACAGCGCCCATTGGCAGCTCGGATCGATCTCGGGCGTCTGCGCCCACACGTCGGTTATCGGAAACCTGTCCTCCATCCGCACCGCCATGAACATCCGCGGCATCAGCGGAAAATGAAACGCCATATGGCATTCGCGGCCTTCGGCAAAATATGCGACCGCGTCCTCGGGCCACTGGTTCGCCTCGGCCAGGAGCATCCGGTTGGGAAAGTTGTCGTCCACGTGGCGGCGCAGCTCGCGCAGAAATTCGTGCGTTTCGGGCAGGTTCTCGCAGTTGGTGCCCTCGCGCTCGTAGAGATATGGAACCGCGTCGAGCCTGAGCCCGTCAACGCCGAGCCCGAGCCAGAAATCGACCACCTGCATGACCGCCTCTCGCACCGCGGCGTTCTGGAAGTTCAAGTCCGGCTGATGCGCGTAAAAGCGATGCCAGTAATAGGCCTTTGCGACCGGGTCCCACGACCAGTTCGACGGCTCGAAGTCCTGGAAAATGATGCGCGCCTCGCGATAGCGGTCGGGCGTGTCGCTCCACACGTAAAAGTTGCGCTCAGGGCTGCCGGGCGCGGCGCGCCGGGCGCGCTGGAACCACGGATGCTGGTCAGAGGTATGATTGAGCACAACCTCCGTTATCACGTACAGGCCGCGGCGATGGGCTTCGCGCAGGAAGGTCCGGAAATCGTGCAGCGTGCCGCAATCCGGATGCACGTTCATGTAGTCGGAGATGTCGTAGCCGTCGTCGCGAAGGGGCGACGGATAGAACGGCAGAAGCCATAGCGCCGTCACGCCAAGCCGCTGCAGGTAGTCGAGCTTGCGGGTCAGGCCCGGGAAGTCGCCGATCCCGTCGCCGTTGCTGTCGTAAAACGAACGCACCCGCAGCTCGTAGATGATGGCGTCCTTGTACCAGAGCGGATCGGTTGCAAAGGCCGGCGCCGCGGCAGGCTGGGTCTTCCTTTTCATAGCCGCGATTCAACCCGAAGGATATGCGCCGGCTCGATCCGCGGATCGAGCCGTATGTAGTTGCGAACGGACCATTCGTAGCTCGCGCCCGTCAGCAGGTCCGCCACCCGGTAACGCTGGCCGGGCGAAACCCCCACCACTTCGGACGGCACGAACGCGGTGCAGTGATGGGGATGGAACGGGTCGAGGTTAACCGCGACCAGGATGACGTTGGCAAGATCGGCGGTGCTCTTCGCGTAAAGCATTATCATGTCGTTGTCGGTGTCGAGGAAACGGAGGTTCGTGAGTTCGTGAAGCGCCGGGTTGTCGTTCCGGATGCGGTTCACGCGCGCGATGAATTCCTTGATGTTTCCCGGACGGTTCCAGTCGCGAGCCTTGATCTCGTACTTCTCCGAGTTGGCGTATTCCTCCGTGCCCGCAACCGCGTCGTTCTCGCAGAGTTCGTAGCCGCTGTAGATGCCGTAAGAGGGCGAAAGCGTCGCGGCCAGCACCAGCCGCATCTTGAACGCGGGCCGTCCGCCCTGCTGCAGGATCGGTGGAAGGATGTCGGGGGTGTTGGTGAAGAAATTCGGGCGAAAATAGTCACTCACCGGCGGTCTCGAGAGTTCACTGAGATATTCCGTAAGCTCCCACTTGGTATTGCGCCATGTGAAGTAAGTATACGACTGCGTGAATCCCGCCTTGGCCAGCGCCTTCATCATAATGGGCCGGGTGAACGCCTCGGAAAGGAAAATCACCTCGGGATGCCGTGCCTGGACCTCGTTGATGAGCCAGTGCCAGAAAGCGACGGGCTTGGTGTGCGGATTGTCAACCCGAAAGATTTTGACTCCGTGGCCGATCCAGAACATCACGATCCGCTTCAGCTCCTCCATCAGGTTCTTCTGGTCCGGGGTGTCGAAGTTGACCGGATAGATGTCCTGGTACTGCTTTGGCGGATTCTCGGCGTACTTGATAGTGCCGTCGGGGCGGTGCTCGAACCACTGCGGATGCTCGGTGACCCAGGGGTGGTCGGGCGAGCACTGGATCGCGAAGTCGAGCGCGACTTCAAGTCCGAGACGCTCGGCGGTCTGAACGAAATGATCGAAGTCCGCGAGCGTCCCCAGCGCGGGTTCTATCGCCATATGCCCGCCCGCGGCGCTGCCAATCGCCCAGGGGCTTCCCGGGCTTTCGCTCGATGCGGTCAGCGCGTTGTTCGGTCCCTTGCGGTTCGTGTGCCCGATCGGATGAATCGGCACGAGATAGACGACGTCGAAGCCCATGTCGCGGATTTCAGGCAGGCGCATTTCAGCCTCGCGCAGGGTCGCATGCTTTCCGGGACAACTTCCCTGCGAGCGCGGGAACATCTCGTACCACGCGCCGTAACGTGCTCTTGGCCGGTCGGCTATTACCTCGAGCACCGGGCTGTAACTGACAGCGCCAAGCCGTTCCTCGGCACTGTCCACTGCGGCCTCCAGCGCGGGCTCGAACACTACGTCCACGGCCAGATGCGGATCGGGAAGCGAGCGAAGCCTTTCCAGGTAGCTCGCGAGCGTCTGACGATTCTGTCCGCGCGCGCGCTTCTTCACCCGCTCGAGGAGCATGATTCCCTCCTCGAGGTTCGATGCCACTTCAAGGCGGGTTTCGGCCTTCTTTCTGAAATAATCCCGCCAGCTCGCAAAAGCCTTGCTCCACGCTTCCACCGTGAAGAGGTAACGGGTGTTCTCCTCGAGCGGGAATTCGCCGCGCCAGCGATCCTCGCCGAGCGGCCACATCGGCGATTCCTGAAAGCGCTTGTCCTGTCGGCGGCGCCATTTGACCACCGCTCCGAGTTCCGCAACGCCGTCGCGAAAGATGTCCGCCTCGACCACGCACAACTCGCCGGCGATTCGTTTTGCCGGATAGTTGCCGCAGTCAACCGAGGGCGTGACCCCCTCGATGATGATATGGTTCAGCATTCCCCTGCCGTCTCCTTCACGGGCCGTCTTTCCGGGGCGAGACGCCGGCGCGAATTTGCTCCGCGCGTGGTTCGTGCGGGACCCAGCGCCGAAAGGGACTCGCCGGGTGACGAACGGAATTGCGCTCACACGGGCCGCGCGGCTACACGATGCGCAGGAAACCGCATTATTCTATCAAGCGCAGCAACCTAATTTTAACACGCCCCGTGAACGGGTCTATCGACGGGGATGCCGCGCGCGTTCGGGAGACGGTGTGTCCGAGCTAGTGATCGAAGTATGGACCGCCGGTCGTCTCCGCGCCCGGGTCGAGAAAGCGAAGCCACGTTTCAACCGTCAAGGCGCGACGCTTTTCCAGCGCGTCGCGGCATCGCTCCCACATCGGGCCTTCGCCGCCCAGTGCGAGCGGGTTGCGAGTCGCCTTCCAATGCTCGCGGCTCTGGTACCGGGTGATCCGGATGACGGTGTCGTAATCGGGCGAGGAGGCCTCGTGTTCGTCCTCGGTGACGAGCCACATTCCGAGAATTCGCGCGCCGATTCGTTCGAAGTACGGCCATACGCCCCGCGCACTCAGCCGATGGAACTCGCCGAAGCTGCCCTTTTTGATCCGGAACGTTCTCTGCGTTGCGATCATCGGATATTCCTCCGTTCGAGCCGCCGACTTGCCTGATTTGTTTCGTAATACCGCGCCCGCCGGGCGGCCGGCGAGAGCCGCGCGCCGATGCGGGTTGCGTGGCGAAGCGCGAACGATAAGATGTGACAATCCGCTTCGACGCTAATGAGGCTTGGATGATCCTCAAAGTCGCCCGCCTTGGCCATCCCGTGATACGAACGCAGGCCCTGCAAGTGCCGGTCGAGCAGATAACCACGCGCGATTTTCAGAAACTGCTCGACGACATGGCCGAGACGATGCGCGAATACATGGGCGTGGGGCTCGCCGGGCCGCAGGTGCATCTGCCGCTCAGGGTCGCGGTGCTCGAGGTCCAGGCCCATCCGCGCTATCCCGACATGCCTTCGGTGCCGCTCACCTTCCTAATCAACCCGACCGTGACCGTACTCGACCAGACGACGGTTGACGAATGGGAAGGATGCCTCAGCATCCCGGAGATGCGCGGACTGGTGCCGCGCTATTCGAAGATTCGTGTCCAGGCGCTCGGACGAAACGCCGAGCCGCTCGATTTCGTCGCAACCGATTTTCACGCGCGGGTCGTTCAGCACGAGACCGACCATCTGAACGGCGAGGTCTATCTCGATCGCATGCGCGACATGCGCACCCTTGCCCATCTTGCGGAATGGCAGCGCTACGTCCTGCCCGCGCTCGAACACAAGGATTGAAGCCGCGTTCGGCGCTCGCACGAAGGCGTCTGGTCGCGGGAGATTACTTGGGCGGGTAGGGAAGGTTGACCGTCGGCATCTTGCCCGTGGCCTTGTACTGGGCGATTGCCTTGCTGAGCGCGTCGTTCTGCATCGCTAGGTTCTGCTCCTCGGTCTGGACCTTTGAGAGAGCGATTTTCAGGTTGAGGTTTTCCTTTTGCGTGGCGGCGAGCTGAGCGTTCAACTGCTCGATTTGCTTCTGCTGCGCCTGCTGGACCTGGGCGCTACGCGACATGACCGTGTAGAGCACGGCGCCCGCGATTGCGCCGACAACCAAAGCGGTAATTACTACACGCAGCATGATGCCTACCCACGTCGAGCATAGCGATATGGCGAACGCCGCGCCATCGCGACCGTACGCAGGGCGGATTTGGTTGAAAGCGAGGCGCGCAGTCAATCCAAGTTGACATCCCGGCGCGGCGATTCCTAGAATGCCGAAGCGTTCGTTCTCGGAGGCAAGCTGTCGCCGGCGTGAAGTACCGCATCTTGCGCCGGTCATGGGGGAGCGGGTCCGCTTCGTGTCCGGTGGGGGTGCGAAAACAAGCCCGATGATAGAGGTCCGGGATCTGACCAAATATTTCGGGGCGACCCTCGCAGTCGATCACGTTTCATTCAAGGTCGAAAAGGGGGAAATAATCGGCCTGCTCGGACCAAACGGGTCGGGCAAGACCACGATCATGCGCATCCTGACGGGCTTTTTTCCGCCCACTTCGGGACAAGCGCTGATCGCCGGTCTCAATGTCGCCGAACACTCGCTCGCCACCCGCCGCCGGGTCGGATACCTGCCCGAAAACATGGTCCTCTATCCCGATCTCAGCGTTTCCGCGCTGCTCGATTTCGCCGCGCGTGTGCGCGAGCTCGACAGCAAACGCGCCCGGGAACGCATTGAGTTCGCGATCAAAACCTGCGGACTTGAGGAGGTCAGGCGAAAGCTTATAGGCAAGCTGTCCAAGGGCTACCGCCAAAGAGTGGGGATCGCGCAGGCGATACTCAGCGATCCGGAAGTGCTTATTCTCGACGAGCCGACCGTGGGGCTCGACCCGCGTCAGGTGGTCGAGATACGCGAACTCATCCGCTCGCTCGCGGGACGCTCAACGGTCCTGCTTTCGACCCACATCCTGCCCGAAGTCACGATGACCTGTGGGCGGGTTGTGATAATCGACCGCGGCAGGATCGTTGCCCAGGACACGCCCGAGCGGCTTACAGCCAAGCTGCAGGGAAGCGATCAGAGTATCGTAACCGTGGCCGGCCCGAAGGAAGCGGTGCGCGCGGCGCTCGGCGCGGTCGCCCACGTCGAGCGCCTTGAAGAGCGTCGCACCGACGCGCCGCAGGACGGAGTGTGCAGTTTCGTCGCCCATTCGAAGGGGCACGGCGACGAGGTGCGCTCCGCGCTGGCGGCGACGGTGGTGCGCAACGGATGGAACCTGCTCGAGATCAAGCCGGTCGCGCTCAGTCTCGAGGAGTTGTTCGTGAGTATCGTGACCAGCGAGGAACAGCCCTGAGCGTGCGCAGTCTCTTCGCTTGAGGTGACCGATGTCCAACGGTGCAGCAACGCCGGAGGCACCCGGCGCCGCGGCGGCAGTGCTCGGCGCCGAGCGCAGCGGCTTTTCGGCGCGCAGGATGTTGGCGGTGATGCGCAAGGAATTGCGCTCGTATTTCGCCTTTCCGCTGGTCTACGTCGTATCGGGAATTTTCCTGATGCTGACGGGATATTACGCGTACACCGATCTGGTCTTCTTCGTCACGATTTCGTTCTCGCGCGACATAATCCAGAACTACTGGCAGCTCCTGTTCACCGACATCCGGCTCTGCCTGCTGCTGACGCTGCCGTTCATCACGATGCGGTCGTTTGCCGAGGAACGCAAGCTCGGCACGGTCGAACTGCTCTACACATATCCGCTTCGCGACGGCGAGATTATGGGCGGGAAGTTCCTGGCTGCGGTGATTATTTTCCTGATGATGCTGTCGCTGACGCTTGTGTACCCGGTCTATCTGTACTCGATTCACGTTTTCCCGCTGTTTCCGCTGCTCGCCGGCTACCTCGGCCTCGCGCTGCTCGGATGCGCGTTTATCGCGTGCGGGATTTTCATCTCATCGCTCTGCGAGAGCCAGGTAATCGCCGGAATAACCACGATCGTGATTCTGCTGCTCTTGTGGATATTCAACTGGAACGAGGCGGCGTTCGAGGTCGGCGAGATCAACGCGGTCAGGATGCTCTCGCTATTCGACCAGTTCGGCGCTTTCGCCAAGGGGGTCATCGATCTCTACCACGTCACCTATTTCCTCTTTTTCACCACCTTCTTTCTGTACCTGACGATGCGTTCGATGGAGGCGCGGAAGTGGACGGGCCGGAGGTAAAGCGCGAAGAAGGCCAAAGGCTCGGACTGTGGGCCAATTACGCCCTTCTGATCTATACGGCAGTCGCGCTCGGAGTGCTGCTCGGCGTCGCCAACCTGATCATTTTCGATCACAACGTCCGATGGGATCTGACGCCGGGAAAGCAGTACTCGCTCTCCCAGTTCGACAAGCGGGTACTCTCGGGCCTGAAGCACAACGTCAAGGTGATGGCGTTCGTCAGGACCGAGGACGCGTCATATCTGAGGCTTGCCGACCTGCTGTTCCAGGTCGCCGCGTACACGCCGCGCGTGACCTACCAGATAATCGACGTCAACAAGGCGCCCGGGCTCGCCCGTCAGTACGGCGTGTCGATTTACGGCGAGGTCGTGGTGGAATCCGAGGGGCGCCGGCGCGACTTCGATAACGCGCGCGCCGACCTGCTGATTCCCGCGATCCTCGAGGTCTCGCACGTCACCAACAAGAAGCTCTACTTCACGGTTGGCCATGGCGAGCGCGACCTGTTCAACACCGATCGCAACCTCGGCTTCTCCGAGTTCCGCAACTATCTCGAACAGAACAACTACCAGATAGAGAATGTCTCGCTCTTCGCCGGTGGCGTGCCGAGCGACTGCTCGGTGCTGGTCTCGCTGGCGCCGCGCAAGGACTTCATGCCTCAGGAACTCGCGGCGCTTGCGAAGTACCTGGCCGGCGGCGGGAAATATGTCGTCTTCCTTGATCCTTATGGTTCGCCTAGTCTCGCCGGTTTCCTAGAGAAGTACTACATGCATTTCACCGAGCGGGTGATAGTCGATCCCGCCTACCGTCTCACCGCCGGCGAGATCCTGACCATGCAGATGCCGCTTTACTCGAAGACCGACCCGATCACGCGCTCGATGGCGGGAGCGGCGGTGTTCTCGATGTCGCGCGGCGTGGAGATTACCGGAAAGCCGGGCGACAAGGCGCCCGACGGACTGGTGATGTTTCGCGCCGACAGCTTCCTCAAATCCTCGCACGAGAGCTGGGCGTCGGGTGACCCGAAGGCGGTGACGACGGGTATCACGGAGTTCAAGGCCGGCCGCGACCTCAAGGGGCCCATCCCGGTGGGCTCGGAAATCGACTTCGGGGTCAACGGCGACGTGCATGTGCCGATAGAGAAGATGGCGCGGATAGTGGGCTTCGGCAGTTCGGCCTTCGCCTCCAACCAGTTCATCGGGATGCTCGGCAATCGCGATCTGGCGGTGAGCGCGGTCAACGAGCTTGCCGGCGACGAGATCCTCATCGCCAGCCGCGAGCGTCTGAACAAGGCGGAAACCGCCGCCTTTTACGTCACCAACGCGCAGGCGACCGGCTCCTTTTACCTCGGCGCGGTCGTCGAACCTTCCATCCTGTTCCTGGTTGGACTCGCGGTCTTCGTCCGCAGGAGGTTTTTCGCTTGAGCCCGCGTCACGCGATCATATTCACGATCCTGATAGCGATACTGCTGCCCTTCTATCACTATTTCGATCGTCCCGAGGTCAAGGTCGCCGCGCTCAAGGCCGACCAGGAGAGCCTGCTCAAGCTGGACAGCGTGGATTCGATAACCGTGATTCGTGGCAACACGACGATTCAGTATCAGGCGACTCCCGACGGCAAGCATTGGGAAATCGTCCGGCCCGCGGGAAAGTTCATTCCGCAGGACCTGATGCAGGCTCTGGTCGCGCTGCTTATCAATGCGAAATCTGTCGAAGTGGTTTCGACCAATCCGAACGATCTTGCTCAGTTCGGGCTCAACCAGCCAAGCGGCGAGTTGATAATCAAGAACCGCGATCGCAAACCGATAGATATCTATTTCGGCAGCGAGAATCCGACTGGCACCGCGATCTATGCGCGTATCGAAGGGATTCCCAAGATTTTTCTGCTGGGAAAGGATCTCGAGTACTACCAGACTCTCATGATCCAGTGGGTCGAGGGAAAACAAGGCAAGAACGCCTGAACGAAGCCGCCCGATCGAGCCGCGCGCCGGCACGGCACAACCACCCTCGCGTCCTTCAGCCGGACTCGACGATCTCTCTCATCTTCGCCTCGATAGCCGAGGCGTCAACGATCCCCTTTTTCGCGAGCGTCTTCTCCAGCGCGCCGAGAAAATGCGTGTAATAGACGTCCGCCGCCGGCGTGCCGCCCGAGATTCGTGCGCGGTCCGCGGCTCCGATCTCCTCGATAAGGCACGCGCGGAATTCGTCCCAGGTGCAGATGCCCGCTTCGGTCATCCGGCGCGCGATGGCGAAGGCGCGCGCTTCCCACGGCGCGCCGAATACCTGCTCCTCGCGCTCGAAGCGCGTTCCGGCCAGCAGCTCCTGCGGTTTCATCGCGAACTCCCTCGCGCGGGCGGTGCGATTTTCGCAACCCCGACCATCGAGTCGCGCGTCACCAGTTCCGCGAGTTCCTCTTCGCTCATGCCCACGGTGCCGGCCGGACGCTCGGGTATCACCATGTAGCGCTGCTCGGCGCTTGCGTCCCATACGCGGATTTCAACGTCGTCGGGGAGCTCCAGTCCAAATTCGCGCAGCAGTCCGCGCGGATCGCGAACCGCGCGCGAGCGATACGCAAAGCTTTTGTACCATACCGGCGGAAGTCCCAGCACCGGCCACGGATAGCAGGAGCATAGCGTGCACACGATCAGATTGTGTACGCTCGGTGTGTTCTCGACGGCCACCAGATGCTCGCCCTCGGGGCCGGCGATACCGAGTTCCGCGACGGCCGCGGTTGCGTCGGCGAGCAGGCGCTTTCGAAACGCGGGATCGGTCCACGCTTTCGCCACCACGCGCGCGCCATTTCGCGGGCCGACCTTGGTTTCGTAGGTATCGACGATCGCGTCAAGCGCCTGCGGGTCAACCAATCCTTTTTCTTCGAGCAGCGCTTCGAGCGCCTTCACGCGAAGCGCCGCGCCCGTGGGTATCGTTCTGTGGCCATTTCCCGTCATCGCCTATCTCCGCTTGCGCCCTCGTTGTGCTTTCCTGCCCGCGCGGCGCGCCGGTGTCTTGGGGTCGGGCGCGAGATAATCTTCCCAGAGATCGATATACACGCGCTCGTTTTGCGGCGCGCCCGTGTCCCATAGTTCGGTTGCCTTGAACTCAACCGAATAAACGTGCTGGCGGCGCGGCGGACCGCCGTGCGCGTTGGTGTCGGGCAATACGTAAACCCCGTGGTCGTGGCGGATGATGCCGCGATGCGCGCGGGCGTATCGCGCAAGCCGCGTATGGCCGAACGGGTGCAGATTGCGCGCAACGACCCGATCGCCGGGGCGGAACTTCGCCCTGACGCGTGCCGCGTCTTTGCCGCTTTTCGCGGCTGTTTTATCGAGAGCCGCGGCGGGCTGGCTCGGCGGGTGCGGCGCCGCGCCGCGCTGCTCCATCTCCTCGCGCGTTACGACGCCTTTTTCGGCGAGCAGGGTCTGGGCCGCGTCAAGCCATCGTTCGTAATACGTCGAGTCGAGATAGCGCGGCGCGGGAATTCGCTCGATAGCGTGGCGGAACTCGTCCACGTTGAAATATCCCTGTCCGATCAGCAGGTTCGCGATCGCGAACATCCGGCCTTCCCAATTCGCATGGAAGGCGGGCTCGTCCTTCTCGCGCACCAGCGGCCCGAATCCGTCCATCCCGCCCATGTCATGTATGCCGTTCATCGTGGGGTCGTCCTCGGTAGCAAAGCGGGACGTCGAGCGCCGCCCCGTCGGCGAAGCCGCGCACCTCTTTTGGTGAGCGCGATTATCGTAAATGCGAGCGCGTTCGGGCAAGCCTCGATTACGCCGCCCATTTCGCATTCGCGAGTATCGCGGGATTGCGCTTGAAGCCCCGTTTTCGAGGCTGGTAGCCTCGCACGACCGACCATGCAGGATTCGTCGAAAGCGCGATGGCCCGCCGATCTGAAACTTTTCGCGATTCTCTCGGCCGCATGGGCGTTCGGCCTGGCCGGTCGCGCGGCGTTCGGCATGACGCCGTTCACGCATGCGCCGCTCGAAGCGGTTATCGCGGGAATGAAATTTTACGGCGACGCGGCGCGGATGGTTCTCGGAATAGAGGCCGCGATTTTCGCCGCCTTCGCGGCGGGAATCCTGCTCGAGCGGCGATGGGGGCTGATACTCGCGTTATGCTACCTGGCCGAGGTCGTCGTGAGCCATTTCATATTCATCATCGCCTACCTCGACGACCTGAGCCAGTCGCTCGACGTGCGGATCGCTGCGGCCGAAGGTCCCGCCGTGGTGCTGCTCCTGCTCTACGTCTGGATTCGCTCGCGCGACATCCTGCTCGCTGACGATTGAGCGTCCGCGCGCGCCGCGCCGGATCAGGTGCGCAGCAGGAGCCCGCCGTCGGCCCGGATTCCCGCGCCGGTCACGTAACCCGCGTCCGATGAGGCCAGAAACAGCGCGACCCGCGCCATGTCCTCGGGCTGTCCGAGGCGTTTGAGCGCGGTCTTTTTCTCCCACACCTTGCGGATTTCGTCCTTGTCGAAGTTGGCCCGCGTCATCCCGGTGTAGATCGGGCCGGGCATGATGTAGTTCGCGCGGATGCCGTATCTGCCGTACTCAAGCGCAACCGTGCGCGTCAGTCCCGCCACTCCCGCCTTCGACGAGCAATACGCGGCAAGCCCGTAGTCCGTCGCCTCGGCCATCACGGAGGCGACGTTGACAATACTGCCGCCACCCGCGTTGATCATCGCGGGCAGGGCGGCCTTTATCAGCATGAACTGCGCGCGCACGTTGACGTTGTGCACCCGGTCCCATTCCGCAAGCGGAAGCTCTCCGGTCATCGCGTTGGTTCCCGTGCCGGCGTTGTTCATCAGGATCGTGAGCTTGCCGAAGCGCTCGAGCGCAAGGCGCACGAGTTCGGGCGCGGTGTCGTCGCGGCTCACGTCGGCGGCGAGTCCGACGCTCTCCGCGCCTTGCCTTTCGAGCAGCCGCTGGGTTTCGCTGGTCGGTTCGGGGGCGACGTCGCAATGGACGATCCGCGCTCCTTCGGCGGCGAACAGAAGCGCGCTCGCGCGTCCGATTCCCGATCCCGCTCCGGTTACGATTGCCACCTGTCCTTCGAGTCTCGCCATCGCGTTCTCTTATCCCTCCGAAGCCTGCGCCGCGCACATGAGATGCGTTCGTATCGCGGCGCCGCCATTGAAACCTACTGCCGCCTTGCCTCCGCCGCAAACTCGCGCACCGGCAAAAAGCGCGCATCCCGCGCTTCATCATCCCTGCCCCAAGGCGCTAGGATTGATGCATGGGTTCAGGACACGGGCATCACGGCCACCATCACCATCACGGACACGATCGTCACGGCGCGAAGCAACCCGAGCGCTTCGACCCGGCGCGCGCGGCGCTGCTCGACGATCCGAAGCGGCTCGAATACATGCCACCCGCGAAAATCTTCGAGCTGCTCGACGCGCCCGGCGGCGGAACCGTCGTTGATTTCGGAACCGGCACGGGAACCTTCGCGATCCCGCTCGCCGAGAATCGTCCCGATCTGACCGTCCTTGCGCTTGACGAACAGCCCGAGATGCTCAAGATGCTGCGCGCCAAGCCCGCGGCTGCGAAGCTTCCAAACTTAAAACTGGTGCTGAACGAGGAGGCGCGTCCGTATGCCGCCAAGGTCGATCGCGTTCTCGCGATCAACGTGCTTCATGAGCTTGGCGACGACGCGATGAAGGAAATCACCGCCCTGCTTAAGCCCGACGGCGCGATCCTGTTCGTCGACTGGAACAGCGACGTCGAGCGCCCCGTCGGCCCGCCGCGGGACCATACCTATGGCACCGCCGAAGCGATTCGGCGCGTGGAGAGCTTTGGCCTTCGCGCCGAGACGCTCGCGCCGCTTCCGTATCATTACGTAATCCGCGCCAAACGGGCGTGAAACGCGCGGTGAAAGAGGCTCCGATGGACGAGAGAATCCTGGAAAAGCTCAAGGCGCTCGACGGCGCCATCGCTCGCTATGTAAGGCCCGATACTTTCCCGCTCGCGATCCGGATGCTCGCGCGGGGCGAGGCGGTTCCCGAAGGCGTTCGCGTTCCGAGCGCCAATTTCAAGGAGAACTGGATCGTATGCCAGACGATCGGCGTGGCGCGGCGCTACGGATGGTCGCTCGCGGTCGGCAAGGAGGACGTGATTTGTCCGCTCTCGGCGATCGCGTTCGGGTTCCGCAGGCCGAACGACGCCTACCTGAAGGGATTCGCTTCGGCCGGGATGTATTGCGAGGACGAAAAGGCCGCGACCCGGCTCGAAGCCGAAACCTGGCGTTTCGAGCCCGGCTCCTACGATTACGTGTGCGTCGCTCCGCTCTTCCGCGCCAACTTCGAGCCGCACATCGTCGCGGTTTACGGCAATAGCGCGCAGGTGATGCGGCTTGTGAACGCTTCGCTGTACAAGCGCGGCGGACGAATCGGGAGCACCACCGGCGGGCGCCTGGATTGCGCGGAAATCGTGATCCAGACGATGAAGACCCGCGCGCCCAAGGTGATTCTGCCGTGCAACGGCGACCGCGTCTTCGGGATGGCGCAGGATACCGAGATGGTGTTCGCGGCGCCGTGGGAGTCCGTGGACGAGCTTCTCGAAGGGCTGGAAGGAACCCAGAAGGGCGGCGTGCGCTATCCGATTCCGGTCGCGATGCGTGGGACGGTTACGATGCCGAAGCATTACCAGGAACTGCTTCGCATGCTCGAAGAAGAAGAGAAGAAGTCCTGAGCAGGACCGGGAGCGTATCGGCCACGCGCGACGCGCCCGCGTCACTGGCGAGACCGGTCGCTTCTTTTGCGCTCGGAGTCTTTTCCGCGGATGGTGGCGGCGGTAGGACTCGAACCTACAACTCCGCGGATATGAGCCGCGTGCTCTAACCGTTTGAGCTACGCCGCCATCGAGCGAATAAGACTACCCGTAGCTGTCGTGCGGAGAAAGAGGGTCAGGACAGTTCCAGGCGCCGCGACTTCACCCCCGAGCTTCCGCGCGAAACCTGGTACATCACGCCCTCGTTGAATTCCAGACAGGTCAGCTTGCCGCCGTACACCAGGCCGGTGTCGATTCCGATCTTGTACGGCACGTCGATCAACGTGTCGCGCATCGGGGTGTGGCCGAACACCACCGTTGCCCCCGCGCGATGCGGATGGAAGATGAACTCCTGGCGTATCCAGAGCAGGTCTTCGGCGTCCTGCTCCTGCAACTGGCGGCTCGGCAGGATACCGGCGTGGACGAAAAAATAAGGCGGCCGCAGATAGCTCAGCGCAAGGCCGCGCAAAAACTCGATATGCCGTGCGGGAAGGCGCTCGGCGGCATGCGGCAGCTCCGATTCCCGCACTCCGTAGCTGTCGAGCGTCGCCGCCCCGCCGTTGAATAGAAACGAGTCGCCGTATCGGCCCGGAAACCCGAGGAACGAGAGCATCATGTCTTCGTGATTGCCCTTGAGGCACACGACTTCGGGACCGCTCTGCGCAAGGTCGAGCACCAGCTCGATCACGTCGCGCGAGGATGGGCCGCGATCCACGTAGTCGCCGACGAAGATCACGGTATCGCCCGCGCGCGGTGCGATCTTGCGCAGCATCGCGGCCAGTTCGTCGGGACATCCGTGGATGTCTCCGATTGCGAACAGGCGCCCGCCCTCGGGACAGCGCGTGCGCGGCGACGAAGGAGCGTTGTCAGTCGGCGTTGTTGTGTGCGGCAAGCAACTCTCCGAGCGCCGCGGGATTTTCGAGCAGCCTGCGCGCGGCGCTGTAGGGATTCACACGTCCATGACGCACGCTCGCAACCAGCTCCTCCGCACCGCCCGTGCGCAACGACCGCGACGCGCGCTGCTCCAGTTCGCCGCTCACCACTTCGATAAGTTCGTGAGCGCGGCGATTCGCTTCGCGCACCGGGTCGCGATGGGCGTCGAGATACTCCTCATGTTTGGCGACCATCTCGACGAGCTTGTCGACGCCCTTGTCGGCCGAAGCCTGGGTCATCACGACCGGCGGCCTCCATCCGTTGGCCGGACGCAGATGCACGTTCAATTCGAGCTCGGCTTTGATCCGGTCGGCACCCTCGCGGTCGGACTTGTTGACGACGAAGATGTCGGCTATTTCGTTGAGCCCGGCCTTCATTACCTGCACCGCGTCGCCGCCCTCGGGAACCGTTACCACCACGGTGGTGTCGGCAAGGTCCATGATCGCAAGTTCGGTCTGCCCGACGCCGACCGTCTCGATAATGATGATGTCGTGGCCGAAGGCGTCGAGCAGCTTGACGATCTCTCGCGCCGCGCGGCTAAGCCCGCCATGGCTTCCGCGCGAGGAGATGCTGCGGATATAGACGCCGGGGTCGCGGTAATGATCCGTCATACGGACCCGGTCGCCGAGCACGGCGCCGCCCGAAAACGGGCTGGATGGGTCGATGGCGAGGACCGCGACCCGCTTTTGCCGCGCGCGATACTTCGCGATCAGCACATTGACCAGCGTGGATTTGCCGGCTCCGGGGGGGCCGGTGATCCCGATGGTGTGGGCGTGGCCGGTTTTCTCATAAATCCGTTCGATAACCGCGTTGCGCTCGGGCGCGCGATTTTCAACCAGAGTTATCAGCCGTGCCAGCGCGCGCTGATCGCCTTGCTCGAAACGCGATAGAAGCGCTTCGAGCCGAGGGCTCATCGGCGCCGTGTCGGCGCCAAGCGGGCCCGTATTTTCCACGGAATCAGCCTTCATAACCGTCGGAAGCACGATGATAGCGGCTTGGGTTCGGATGGTGCAACCAACGCTTTTCTTGGCCGTCTTATGGAAGTGGATTGTGTTCGCCGCGGCGGGTTCTTATGCTTTCGCCAAGGATGAAACTGCCCGACATCTACCGCGATTGGCGGGTTGTGGCCGGTCTTGCGCTCGTGTTTCTGGGCGCTTGCAACTGGTGGGTGGGACTCACCAGGGCGCGTGACTCGAGCCAAATAATCGCGCAGGCCGCCAACGTGGTTCCCAGCACCGATTACCGCAGTTTCGACGAAATCGAGGCGGGAAACGGCGGAGCGGTCCTTCAGCCGCTGAATTCCCAGGGCGAACAGGTATCCTATGCGCGTGCGCGCATGGACTTCTATCACGTGACCTTTCTGACCGGGCAGGTGATGATGATAGCCGGCGTTCTGCTCGTGTTCATGGGTTTCATCGCCATAATCCGCAACGACACCTGGCGGGCGCTGAGGAGTATCTCCAGCGAATCCCGCGAACACCACGAAGATTAACGCGGCGCGAGCCTACGATGGTCAAGCTGCTTGCCGAGACCGCCCCGGCCAAGATCAACCTGTTTCTGCGCGTGCTCGGACGCCGCTCCGACGGGTACCACGAGATGGATTCCATCTTTGTGCCGGTATCGCTCGCGGACCAGGTGCGAATCGAGCTGCGCCCCTCGCGCTCGCCGGCGGTTTCGCTCAGATGCGCGCTCGCCTCGATTGCCGACCCGAAGACAAATCTCGCCACGCGCGCGGCGCGCGCCTTCATGGATGAGTTCGGCGTCGCCGGCCACGTCCAGATCGATCTCGACAAGGCGATTCCGATGGGTACGGGACTCGGAGGCGGTTCCAGCGACGCTGGCGCAGTGCTCCGGATGATGGCGGCGCTGTTCGGGATCGATGCGCGCGAGCGGATGGAGGCGGTTGCGGTCTCGCTCGGCGCCGACGTGCCGTTCTTCCTCGAGCCGCGGCCGTCGCGGGTCGGAGGAATTGGCGAGATTATCGCCCCGCTCGAAGGGTTTCCGACGCTTCATCTGGTGATCGCGGTGCCTCCCGTCGAGGTTCCGACCGGGCCCATCTTCAAGGCGCTCAAGTCCACGCAGTGGAGCGGCCCCGCGCCCGAAGAAGACGTTCGCGCGATCCTGCAGGGGCGGATTTCCGCCTCCACGCTCGTCAACGATCTCGCGCCGGTGGCGATCGAGCGTCATCCCGAGATCGGCCAATTGAAGGCGATACTTGAGAAATCGGGGGCGCGGGCGGCGTCGATGACGGGCAGCGGCGGCGCGGTCTTCGGTGTATTCGATAGTGCGGATGCGGCTGTTGACGGCTCGGAGCGGATGCGCTCGCAAGTTCCGGCCGCGCGTATTTTCGTCGCCCATTCGCTACCCTGAGCGCGGATTGGCCGGCGCCATCCGGCAAGGCCGGAGGTTTTGCGAGTCCGGGCTCGCCCAGGACGAGACATCCGCATTGACAGCCTTAACCTCCGCCACTAACATCCAAATGCCCCTTACAACGACGAGGAATTCCTGAGCAATTCCCGGCTTTGGCGTTACGGGGCATTTTCAGGTCTGGCGTCGCAGGCAAGGCGCATCATCCTGTGAATCAAAGGTGCGATGGAGCGGGCTCGACGGCTCCCGTTCGGCGTCGATAACGGGTAGCATCAGCGTCGCGGCACGGGGTCGGCCCTGTCCGGTAGAGTTCAATGACGCTGGGCGGTCGCCAAGCTGGTAAGGCACCAGGCTTTGGACCTGGCATTCGAAGGTTCGAATCCTTCCCGCCCAGCCATGAGCGGGCATTGAGTTGACCTCGTTTTGCGGGGCCTCGGCGGAGAGCAGAGAGATGTCGGAGCGAGCCAAGGACGAACTTGAGATATTCACGGGCAATTCCAATCCTGCCCTTGCGCGGGAGGTCTGCGAGCATCTCAACGTGCGTCTTGGCGAAGCCGAGGTCGGCCGTTTTCCCGACGGCGAAGTAATGGTCGAGGTGCGGGAGAATGTCCGCGGCGGCGACTGCTTCGTGCTCCAATCGGTCTGCACTCCCCCGAACGAAAACCTGATGGAGCTTCTGCTGCTCACCGACGCGCTCAGGCGCGCTTCGGCCAAGCGTATCACGGCGGTGGTCCCGTACTTTGGCTATTCGCGCCAGGACCGCAAGGTTGCTCCGCGCGTGCCGATAAGCGCGAAGCTGGTGGCGGATCTGATCACGACCTCGGGCGCTTCGCGGGTGCTCACCGTCGATCTGCACGCCGGACAGATCCAGGGCTTCTTCAACATCCCGGTCGATAACCTGTACGCGATGCCGGTGCTAATTCAGTATTTGCGCAGGCGTCTGGACGATCAGAGAATTTCGGTCGTCTCGCCCGACGCCGGGGGCGTGGAGCGCGCGCGCGCGTTCGCCCGGCGCCTCAATGCGGATCTTGCGATTATCGACAAGCGCCGCCGGCGCGCCAGCGAAGTGGCGGAGATGCGCCTGGTCGGCGAGGTCAGGGACACGGTCGCGGTCCTGGTCGACGACATGATCGACACCGCGGGGACGATTACCGAGGCCGCACGCGTGGTGTCGGCGGCGGGCGCGCGCGAGGTCATTGCCTGCGCGACCCATCCGATTCTTTCCGATCCCGCCTGCGAGCGGCTGACTCGTTCGGCAATCAAGGAATTAATCACCACGAACACGATTCCGCTTCGGGCAAAGGCCCAGGCCGAGATGGCCAATCTTAAGGTTATCTCGGTCGGCGGCCTGCTGGCGGAGGCGATTCGCCGCATCCATAATGAAGAGTCGGTCAGCTCGCTCTTCAACTGAGCGGCGCCGTTCGTGATTTCGAGGGAACGATGGAAACCGGAGAACTGCTCTGCGAGAAAAGGGAGACCAGGTCCAAGGGCCTTGTCCATCAGCTGAGGCATCAGGGTCGCGTCCCGGCGATTTTGTACGGTCCGAAGACCGCGGCGACGGCGGTCTCGGTCAGTGAGGCGGAATTGCAGGCGCGCGTCGCGCATATCGCGACCAGCCGCATTATCCGGCTCAAGTCGAATTCAGCGGAAATCGACGGCAGGCACGTTATCCTGAAGGAAGTGCAGCGCGCTCCGGTCTCGCGCAGGATTTTGCACGCGGACCTCTATGAGGTCGATCTTTCCCGCGCGATCCGGGTCTCGGTCCCGCTCAAGTTCGTGGGCCGCGCGGCGGGTATCGCGGCGGGCGGAATCCTGCAGCCGCTCGAACGCCAGGTCGAGGTCGAATGCCTGCCGCTGGAGATTCCCGAATCGGTCGAGGTCGACGTGACCGAACTCGGCGTTCATGACGTTATCCACGTTTCGGCGGTCAAGTTCGCCGGCAACGTCAAACCGATCTACGAAACCGACTATCCGATCGTGACGGTGCTTCCGCCGACCGTCGCGGAAGCCCCGGCGGCCGCGGCTGCGGCCGAGGGCGAGGCTGCCGAGGCCGCTCCTGCCGCCGCCGAAGGAGCCGCGGCCGCTCCTGCGGCCGCCGGAGCGAAGGAATCCGGCGGCGCAGCCGCAGCGGGCGGACAGAAGAAAGGCTAGCCCGGATCCGAGTCGCGCGAAGGGCGGCGTTCGTCCGGTGAAAAGCCCGAGCAGCCGACCCTCCGGCGGAAATGGTGATTTGTCCTTGCCCACACGGGGAGCGACAAACCCGGATTCAGGCGCAAGAAGGGAATCGGTTGTCCTTCCTTTCGGGGAAGGGCTCAGGGGTTTGGTCTTGAGGTCTGAGTGACGCGGTCCGACTTCAAGGCCTGACCGTCTTACACCGCCGGCGTTGGTGGCGGCGCGGACGCGGCGCGCAGGCGGTGGCGTAAACGGAGGGGAGGGCGCGTCGCGCGATGAGCTTCGTCCATCTGCACGTCCATACGCAGTTCAGCCTTCTCGACGGCGCCAACAAGATCGGCCCGCTTCTCGACCACGCCAAGGCGTGCGGAATGGAAGCGATGGCGATCACCGACCATGGCAACATGTTCGGCGCGGTCGAGTTCTTCCGCAAGGCGACCGAGCGCGGGATAAAGCCGATAATCGGATGCGAGGCGTATCTGGCGCCCGGCAATCGCACCGACCGGACCCAGGCGCCGAGGACCGACGATTTTGACGGCGGCGGCAACTACCATTTGATCGTGCTTGCCCAGAATGCGGTCGGCTATCGCAATCTCTGCCGCCTGCTTACCGCGGCGTACAAGGAAGGGCTTTACTACAAGCCCCGGATTGACCGGGAGATCCTGGCCGAACTTTCCGACGGTCTAATCGTGCTGTCCGGATGCCTTTCGGGCGAGCTGGCGCGCGCGCTGCGCGCCGACCGCTTCGACAAGGCGTGCGAAGTCGCCGAATGGTACGCGAAAACCTTCCCCGGCCGCTTCTATCTCGAACTCCAGGACAACAAGCTCCATCGCCCGTTCAACGACGCGATTTCCGAAATAGGAAAAAAACTCGGGCTTCCGGTGGTCGCGACCAACGACTGCCACTATCTCCATCGCGAAGACTCCAAGGCGCACGAAGTCCTGCTCTGCATCCAGACCGGCAAGACTCTCGCCGACGAGAGCCGATGGCGGTTCGAGACCGACGAGCTTTACGTCAAGACGCCCGAGGAGATGGCCAGAGCGTTCGGCCCCGATTCGGACGCCTATAGGAACACGGCCGAAATCGCGCGCCAGGTCGACTTCGAATTCGACTTTGGGAAATTCCACTTTCCGGTCTTCGACGCCGGCGCGGGCGTGGATCTCGACGCCGAACTCGAGCGCCAGGCGCGAAAGGGACTCGACGAGCGGCTTGCCGAAATCCGTTCGCGCCGCAGCGAAGTGGACGAAAAGGTTTACCGCGAGCGGCTCGAGCGCGAGCTTCCGGTTATCCGCGAGATGGGCTTTTCGGGCTACATGCTGATCGTCGCGGACTTCATCAACTATGCGAAGAACCGTGGAATCCCGGTTGGGCCCGGGCGCGGCTCGGTGGTCGGAAGCCTCGTGTCCTACGCGCTCAGAATTACGGATATCGACCCGATCGAGCACAAGCTGCTTTTCGAAAGATGGCTCAATCCGGGGCGGCGCTCGATGCCTGATATCGATACGGATTTCTGCTTCGAGCGGCGCGACGAGATCCTGGATTACGTGCGCGCCAAGTACGGCGAGGACCGCGTTGCGCAGATAATCACTTTCGGAACGATCAAGGGCAAGCAGGCGATCCGCGACGTCGGGCGGGTACTCGGGCTTTCCTTCGGCGAAACCGACAAAATCGTGAAGCTTTATCCCGCGCCCAAGCAGGGCCGCGACTTTCCGCTCGAAGCGGCGCTCGAGATGGAGCCGCGGCTGCGCGAGGAGCGCAAGCAGCATCGCGAACTCTTCGATTATGCGCTAAAGCTAGAGGGCCTTCTGCGCCACTCCTCCAGGCATGCCGCCGGCGTCGTCATCTCCGACGTTCCGCTGTCGGACATCGTTCCGCTTTACGTGGACAAGGAGCGCTCCGACAGCAGCCTCGCGATAACCCAGTATTCGATGAAGGGCGTCGAGGAGATCGGGCTGATAAAGTTCGACTTCCTCGCGCTCAAGAACCTGACGCTGATCAAGGAGGCGCTCGACCTGATTCGCGCGGGCGGCAACGAGCCTCCCGATCTCAATCGGCTCGGGCTGGATGACCCGGACACCTACCGGCTGCTTTCGCACGGCGATACGGTCGGCGTCTTCCAGATGACCGAGTCGGGGATGCGGCGGTTCCTGACCGAACTCAAGCCCTCCTGCTTCGAGGACGTTATCGCGGCGATCGCGCTGTTTCGTCCCGGGCCGCTCGACGCGGTCGAGGACGGCAAGACGATGGTCCAGCACTATATCGACCGAAAGCACGGCCGCGAGCCCGTGCGCTACGACCATCCCAGCCTTGAGCCCGTTCTCAAGGACACCTACGGCGTCATCCTGTACCAGGAGCAGGTGATGCGCGCCGCGCAGGCACTGGCGGGTTACACGCTGGAAGAAGCGGATATTCTGCGCGCCGCGATGGGCAAGAAAAAGAAGGAGGTGATGGAGAAGGAGCGCGCGCGGTTTGTCGAGGGCGCGGGCCGGAACGGTATCGGGCGCGAGCTTGCCGAATCGATCTTCTCCAAGATAGAGACGTTTGCTTCGTACGGCTTCAATCGTTCGCATGCGGCGGCCTACGCGCTCACTTCGTACACGACCGCGTACCTGAAGGCGCATTATCCGCGCGAATTCATGGCGGCCCTGATGTCGCTTGAGATGGACGATCAGGGCAAGACCTACAAGAACATCTCGGCGCTGCGCGAGATGGGAATTTCGATCCTGCCGCCGGATCTGAACCGCAGCGGCGTGAAATTCACGGTGGCCGACGGCGGAATCCGCTTCGGCCTGGGCGGCGTGCGCGGCGTCGGCGTCAAGACCGCCGAGGCGCTCATCGCCGAGCGCGAGGCCAACGGCCCGTACCGCGATCTGGCCGATCTCTGCACCCGCGTCGCCTCGCAGTTCGTCAACCGCCGCGTGCTCGAGGCGCTCATCAAGTGCGCCGCCTTCGACTGGACCGGCGAGCCGCGCGCCCAGCTCGCCTCGCAGATAGACGACGCGCTCAAGATTGCTCAGTCCGTGCAATCCGACGCCGAGAAGAACCAGATGGGGCTGTTCGGCGGTGCTGCCGCGAAACCGGTCCTGATGCCGAAGCATGAACCCGTTGCCGAGTGGGACAGCAAGGAAAAGCTGAAGTACGAGAAGGAGGCGCTCGGCTTCTACATCACCGCCCATCCGCTCGACAAGTACGAGCAGGAACTTAGGCGCATCAGCAAGGTTACCACCGCCGATCTTTCCGGCGCGCCGGACGGAAGCCAGGTGCAGCTTTCCGGCGTGGTCCAGGCCGTCAAGCTCAAGAACAACAAGTCCGGCAAGCGCTACGCGACGTTCTCGCTTGAGGATCGTGAGGGCGTGGTCGAGGCAATAGCGTGGCCCGAGACCTATCAGAAGTACGAGCGGATTCTTCTCGGCGACGAGCCCATAATGGTGCGCGGCAAGCTCGACGTGGACGAGGACCGCGCGCAGATAATCGTTGACGAGCTTCGCCCGCTCCACGCCGCGCTGGTCGACTCGGTGCGCGAGGTGCGCATCCGCGCTCCGCGCCAGCGTCTTTCCAACGGCGGGCTCGACGAATTGCGCGGCGCTCTGGAACGTCATCCGGGCCGTTCGCTCACGTATCTCCATCTTGCGCTCGGCGACGGGCGCGAAGCGGTCCTGTTGCTCGGCGACAGTTTTCGCGTTAGCCCGACCGACGCGTTCGTGGCCGATATCGAACGGGTGATCGCCCCCGGCGCGGTCGAGTTGCGATAGGCCGCGCGCCTGCGAAAGCGGATTCGCAAGAGCGTGGTCTTTTGATAGACTGCGAGGCGGAGATTTCCTTCAGATTTCTATCGATTTGCGAGGTTGCGCCTGAGCGTTTCGCCTACGGACACGGTTTCCTCGAGAAGTGAGCGCGCGGTCCTGGTTGGGATCGAGCTCGGCGCGCGCGATGAAATAAGCTCCGAGGACTCGCTGTCCGAGCTTCAGGCGCTCGCGCAAAGCGCTGGCGCCGTGGTCGCCTCGACTGTGAGCCAGAAGCTCAAGGCGCCCGACCCTCGCACTTTCATCGGGCGCGGAAAAGCCGCCGAAGTCCGCATGATCGCCGAGTCGGAACATGCGAGCCTCGCGATCTTCGACGACGCCTTGACGCCCGCGCAGGCGCGCAATCTCGAGAAAGAGCTCAAGATCCGGGTAATCGACCGAAGCCAGCTTATTCTCGACATCTTTGCCCAGCGCGCGCGCACGTTGGAAGGCAAGCTGCAGGTCGAGATCGCGCAGTTGAGCTACCTGCAGCCGCGGCTTACCCGCCAGTGGACGCATCTTTCGCGCGTGCGCGGCGGCGGTTCCGGAGCCGGGATGGTCGGAACGCGCGGTCCCGGCGAAACCCAGCTCGAAGTGGACCGGCGCAAGGTTCGCGAACGGCTTGCGCGCCTGCGCGAACGGCTGCGCGAGGTGGTACGCACGCGCACGATTCAGCGCCGCCGCCGGATCGAGATTCCGTACCCGACGGTTGCGCTGGTGGGCTACACGAACTCTGGAAAATCCACCCTGATGAACGCGCTTACCGCCGCGGAGGTGGAAGCGGCCGATCGGCCGTTTTCGACCCTCGATCCGACGGTCCGCCGGCTCAAGCTGCCCGGCCATATGAGCGTCATCCTGGTCGATACCGTCGGCTTCATCCATCGCCTGCCGCACATGCTGATTGAATCGTTCAAGGCGACGCTGGAGGAGGTCAGAACCGCGAACCTGCTGCTTCACGTCGTGGACGCAAGCTCGCCGCTCGCGCCCGAGCGCATAAGGATCGTTGACAAGGTGCTCGAAGAGATCGGCGCGGGCGCGACGCCGCGAATTCTCGTGATGAACAAGACCGACCTGATGGCCGAGGGTGCGCGCGCGGCGTGGGGTTCGGACAGCGTCGCGGTTTCGGCGCTTACCGGCGGAGGTCTCGACGAGCTTCAGGAAGCGGTCGCGAGGTTTTTTACAAGCTCGCGCGAGGAAGTCGCGGTGACGCTGTCGGCCGAGCGCGGGGATTTGGTCGCGATGGCGCGGCGCGACGGCGAGGTGCTGAGCGAAGAGTACCGCGACGGCCAGGTCGTGATGCGCGCATTGGTGAGCCGGCCGGTTGCCGGGCGGCTGCGCAAGGCGGCGATTTCCGCACGAGGAACTTCCGGAAAACTATGACGCCCAAGCATCAGCCATGGCGGGCGCCCACGCTGCGGGTCGCGCGTCCGCCGCTCAGGGATCTTCTCAACCTTCCCAACCTGCTGACCCTGCTCCGGCTGTTTCTGGTGCCGGTTTTCCTCGGCTTCGTGAGCCGCCACCAATATACATACGCGCTTTACGTATTCGCTCTGGCGGCGTTGACCGACAGCCTCGACGGGACGGTCGCCCGATGGTTTCACTCGAAGACCGAGCTTGGAGCGTACCTCGATCCGTTCGCGGACAAGCTGATGCTGCTCAGCGCGTTTATCGCGCTCACCTTCGAGCATGTCATGCCGAGCTGGGTGCTCGGCGTGGTGATCATCCGCGACGTCGTGATCGTGGTCGGCTACTTCATGATTTCCTTCGTGACCGGCGAGCGGATTCCGGTGCGCCCGAGCTATATCGGCAAGGCAAGCACGTTCTTTCAGCTCTCGTGCATAATCGGCGCGCTCATCCAGTTGGAGGGCAGCTATCCGCGGGAGTGGCGCGCGCTGCTATACACGATGGTCGCGGTCAGCGCCGTTTCGGGCATGCACTACGTCTATCGCGGGCTGGTGTGGCTCTTCTACCGGGAACCGCAGATGTTCGAAGAGTAGTTTATCGGACAAGCAATCCCGCGATCCGATTCCAGGCGGCGCTGTTCGCCACGGCCGCCGAGAGAATAACCGCCATCACCTGACCGCCATAACCGGCCAGAAAATACCGATTCCATCGCCGCGTCACCGCCGCATGGACCACGAGCAGGACCGCCCCAAGAACCAGCATCTGCCCGAACAGATCCACTGCCACGCGCCCGCCTACTAATCGCAGTAGCGCGTCCCAATACGGAAGACGGCCGAGCGAACCGGTCATCAGCCCGACCGTCGCAAGCAGCATCATCGGTCGATGCACTTCGAGGCGATGGCGATAAGCGAGAGCGATCGCGACGAGCACGCCGAAGGTCACCGGTTCCGGCCACATCAAGGCGAGAAAATATCGAGCGCCGCCAAAATCGTCGTACGCCGCAGGGTTGTAATGCGCCGACAATGGCGCGACCGTAACACCGAGGAGCACGACTGCGCCCGCTAGAAACGCGCCGATCTTCCCGAGCCTGAAGTGGAGACGCCGGCGATTGGCGACTATCAGCGTGCTTTGAACGCAAAACAAAAGCACCCATCCCAGCATCGCCAGCCCGTGCATAACGACGAGAGGCAGAATCTGCGCGGTCATAGGTGCGCCGCCGACACTTTTTCCGTGCAAAAGGAACTCCCTGAACCCGACCGCAGTGAGGAGCAGCATCGCGAAAGCGGCGATAGCGTAAAACCAGCGCTCCCGCTCAGCCGCGCTCATCTCGCGGCCTCGCTCGGGTACGGGCTTTACCAATTCGATTTGCGCCTTTGCATCTGCCTCGCTAGCCATGGTCGCCTCGCTATCACTTGATCCCGACCACCATCGACTCAACGAAATTGCGGATCGCGGTCCTGGCGTTTTCAGCAATCGCTTGTCGCCCGGCCTGAACCCCGAAATATGCAGCGCCGCCGGCGCCGACCTAACCGCGCGGCACCGAGACGTACGGATGCCAGGTAAAGAGAAACATTCCGCCGTAGTAAGTGTTGAACCATGCCAGGTGCGACGGATTATCAGTCTCGATGACGGTCACGATCGGCTCCTTGTAGGCGATCCCCCCGGCGGGTATCCAGGAGCCATGCAACTTGCATCCGGCGGGCAGCTTCGCGGGCAGTTCCCGTGCCCTGGTCCGCGCCGGCTCGGGCGTTTCGAACGGCTTGAGCTGCAGGTCGCCGCTGCGCATCTTCTGGCCGACTTCGCGAAAGTAATCGTCGACGACGGTTGCAAATCCGATATACAGCGCCATATTTCACTCTCCCTCGGTTTAAAGCACATCTTCGTCGCATAACCAGCGTCCTGCGGCCGCTACGGCATCGGTTGCGGACCTAATAAACAAGTGGCCATCGCGCCGAAACGTAGTAATGGTGATGCGATGCCTCGACTTGGACAAGAAATCCAAATTGGGGTCTGGACAAAACCCTGGCGCGGCCAGATGATAGACGTGGCCAACTCGGAGAAGTCTATGGGAGTTCGCGCCGGAGGCAGGCCGCCGCTACTGTCAGCGGAGATCGTCCGGTTACTACATCGCGACGTTACAAAACTTCCTGCGTCACTCGGATACGAAGCCTCGATCTGGACTGGCCGTCTGCTCTCCCGTCACCTGCGGCAGCGATATGGGCTGTCGCTCAGTCCGCGCCATTGCCGTCGGCTGCTGTTGCGATTTGGTGTAGCGCAGCACAATGATGCCCGCACATCGGCGAAGCGCGCCACCCCGGTCCTCGCGAGTTCGCCGGACTATATCACTCCCCGTGCGGGCGGCGCCTTCGTTTCGGAATTGCATAGAAAGGAAGCCGCTTTGAGACGTATCCGGCGACTGTGCAGTTCAGGGCTTCCGCTTGATCCGATGGTGTCAACTCTGTTCGAGCTTGTTCAGGACGCTATACCTAACTCCGACAATAAGGTGTTTCTGGCAGATCCTGGCAACAACCCCTCCCGGTATATAATGAACAATGCCGAACTCGCGAAGTGGACGCCGATTCAAAAACACTACTACGTCGATGCTCCGCCAAGTGTCTCGGGTCTGAAGGTTCGGTTCGCCGAGCCGTACTTGTCGAGTTTGTTCTCAAAGACGGTTTGGACTTCCGAGGAGTTTGCGTTACCGCACTTCCGCCGTTCCGAAGGGTACAATGAATTCCTGCGTCCGCTGGGTTTCGATCATATGCTGTGGGTCACCCTGACCGACGCGGGCGAGCGTGTTGGGTCGTATCCGATATGGCGTTCCACGGACATGCCGCCCTTCAGTCAGGGAGACATCGAATTCATGAACCGCGCCGCGCCGCATATCGCGCACGCGATAAAGGTTGCCAGCCTCGCTCGTCCTTTGTGTTCCGTGCCCGGCTGCGAATTCATGCCCGAGACCGATGGACGAACTGGGGTAGTAATTTTGAACCAGGCAGGAAAGGTGTGCGCGCTTGACCGGACCGCGGAGGAGATCTTCTCCGAAATTGGCATCCTGGAGGGTGTGCGCGCGGACATGGTTGCGCCGGGACGCGCCAGCGCGTTGTTCGAATACATAACCCGGACGCTCCAGGCGATTTTCCGGGAAACGAAACTGATCCCGGACCCCGACACGCCGGCGTTGCGAATTTACTCGCACCGCACCGGTATCGTGCTCAAGCTGCATGGGGTGATGACACGCGGAGCCGATGGGCGCGAACGCGTCACTGTTCTGCTTGAACGGGGAGAGTTGCGCAGCCACCGGCGGTCGCGCATGGCGGTCCGTCTGGGGCTGTGCGCAAGCGACATTGCAATCCTCGACGGGTTGCGCGCCGGGCTGCATGGCGCGGCGATGGCCGAGCGAATGCAGATTGCTCCGGGCACGCTGAAGGTGTACATGAGTCGGCTCGCCGAAAAACTCACGCCAAATGGAGGCATAGAGGAGCTTCGGCGGTTCGCATCGAAAGCCTGGGCATAAGTCACCGCCCGGCGCGAGCTTCCCGCAGTGCGCGCAGGGCTAGTTGATCACCTTGGACTGGCGGAGTTCCTCGACTTGCGAGCGCTCGACGCCCGCCTCGCGCAGAACTTCCTCGGTATGCTCACCGAGCTTGGGCGGGATACGCCATATCTTCGCGGGGGTTTCGGTGAACCTGACTCCGGGATTCACGGTCCTGACCTCGCCCACCCCCGGATAGTCATACACGGTGAAATTCGCGTTCGCGACGATCTCATCGTCCTTGAAGAGCGTGTCGTAGTTGTGGACCGGGCCGCACGGCACGTCGGCCTGCTCGAGGATCGGAAGCCATTCGGCGCTCGGGCGCTCGGGGAAGAGTCTGGCGAGTCCGCGCATGATTCCGCGAAGGCGCTCGGTGCGGTCGGCGACGCCGGTCCACCATTCGGGATGGCCCAGGGCGGCGCACAACCGTTCGTACTGCGCGTCGCTGAACGGCGCGATCGTGATCCATCCGTCGGCGGTCCTGAACGGATCGAGCGTGGTCGAGCGGGGCGCCTGATGCTTGAACTCTTCGTCGGGCAGGAAGGTGTGGCCGTAGATCGTGTCGTTCGCCGTGAACGCCATCATCGCTTCCAGCATCGGAATCTTGATGTACTGGCCGACGCCGCGGGCGCGTGCCGCGTGCAGCGCACTCACGATACTTAGCGCGGCGGTCATCCCGGCGACCTTGTCCGCGAGCGCCATCTTGACCGCGGTCGGCTTGCCATCCTTGCCCGCCTGCACGAAAGCCATCCCCGAATAACCCTGGATAACGGGATCGAAGGCGGGATGGTTGGCGCGCCGGCCCTTGGGACCGAAGCCGCAGATCGAGCAGTAAACGATCTTGGGATTGGAGCGCCGGATGTCGGTGTAGCCGATTCCGAGCCGATCGGCGACCCCGGGGCGGTTGTTCTCGACGAGCGCGTCGGCGCGGACCGCGAGCCGGCGCACCAGGTCGCGTCCATGCTCCTTCTTGATGTCGATAACGACGCTGCGCTTGTTGCGGTTGAAGTTCAGGAAGGCGGCGGTGAATCCGTTTTTCTCGGGACGCCCCACCCGGCGCATCGAATCGCCCCCGGGCGGCTCTATCTTGATGATGTCGGCGCCAAGATCGCCTAGAAGCTGGGTACAGAATGGGCCAGATACGACTTGGGTAAGATCGAGAACGCGAAAACCAGATAGAGGTCCGTCTGCCATAAAACCGATTCCTCGAACGCCCGGGTTGGGACCCTAAATACTAGTCCTGACGTGAGATCGGGTCACGAGCCGGCACGGCTAATTCTGAAAAGCCCGCGCCAGGCCGGCACCAGTCATGTCCGCTCTCAACCGTGACAACCACGGGGGGTGAAAGCTGCTTAACCCGCCCGCGCCATCCCGGTCAAGCGGAGAAGATCCCCGCTACTGGTTTGAGGGCCCGTATCGGGTCGGGAAGGCGCATAAGCCCGCGATAATTGCGATAAAGTTCGAGAGCGCGGCGAAGCGCGCCGGCGACGTAGTGCCCCCTGGTCGTGGTCGCCGGGCTAGAGCGGCTGTTGCGAGGCCGGCGATCGAGCTTGCGAACAACCAGGGGGCGCTTTCGCGCTCGCCGATATTTTTTTCACCCTCGGCCGAAGCGGCGCCGTATCCTCCGGCGCGCCTCGGGATGTCTCAGCTCTTGAGGCGCGCGTGCGCGAGCGCGGGAAGCTCGCGGCGCGCCCGTTGCAGGTAGTCGAAATCAATCGACGCGACGATCACGTCCTCGTGGTCGCCCGAGCGCGCCAGCACGCGCCCCCACGGATCGACGATCATCGAATTTCCGTAATCGCTGAACCCGTGCACGTTGGGGCCGAACTGCGCGGGCGCGATCACATAGCACTGGTTCTCGATCGCCCGCGCCCGCATCAGGGGCTCCCAATGCGCTTCTCCGGTCGGGAACGTGAAGCAGCTTGGCACGGTGATTACGTGCGCGCCGGCGAAGGCGAGCCTCCGGTAGAGCTCGGGAAAACGGATGTCGTAGCAGATGCTGAGGCCGACCGTCCCGAGATCAGTCGTCGCGCAGACAACGTCGTTGCCCGCAATCTTGCTCGCCGATTCTTTGACTGCGACGCGACCCGGCAAATCAACGTCGAAGAGATGGATTTTCCGGTAAGTCGCAATCCGGCATCCGTCGGGCCCGAGCAGGACGGACGTGTTGTAGCATCGGGTTTCCTCGGAGACGTGCTCGGTGATCGAGCCCGCGAGGATATGAACGCCGAGTTCGCGCGCAAGCCGCGCCATCGCCGCGAGCGACTCGCCTTCGAGGCTTTCCGCCGCCGCAGCTTCTTCCGCGCGCTTGCCGCGCCAGTTGAACGTCTCGGGCAGCGCGATTAGTGACGCGCCGCGCCTGGCCGCCTCGCGCACCAGGCGCTGGGCGCGTTCCAGGTTCGCGGCCTTGTCCGAGCCCGCGCTCATCTGGATCGCGGCAGCGAAGTAGCTCATCGGTTTGTCCGCCCCTGGGAGAATAACCTGGGCAATTCCATCTCAGTAACGCGGAACGGCGGGATTGGCCTCGCGTGACCATGCGTCGATTCCGCCGAAGAGATTAATCACGCGTTCGAAGCCGCGGCGCGCGAGATAAACCGCGACCTGTGCGCTTCGAATCCCATAATGACAGACGACGACCGTCTCCCGCGCAGGATCGAGTTCGGAAAGGCGCGCGGGAATTTCGCCCATCGGGATATTCGTCGCGCCGGGTATCGACGCGAGCTGTACTTCCCATGCCTCGCGCACGTCGAGTACAAGCGGCTTTTCGTCGCGTTCAAGCCAAGCCTTCAGTTCCGCGGCGCCGATCTCGTCTATTTCCATGATTTCAGCGAAGCACGCGCGGCGGCGCGAAAAAGTCTATTGGCCGACGCCGTTCGCGTACACCCTGACCTTGGCAAACTTCGGCAGGACCATCAACGGGATGGAAAAGACGAACGTGTCGCTGGCGCCGGGAGCGAGCGGCCTA
>JAKAVC010000125.1 GCA_021817345.1 Deltaproteobacteria bacterium
GAAAGTACGGTCAGTCTTCATTGATGGTTAGAGGAGCCCTCACTACTGGTGCTTGAAGGGCGCCAAGAGTACTGGTGTGCAGTATGACGGGTTGGTCAATCCTGCTTATCTCATGCGAGTAGAATTGCCACGCATCTTTTAGCCACGAAAAAGCTTCCTCCAAGCCGTTCTGCGGAAGCAACGTGATCAGGGCGCACGCGAGTGCGCGCTTCAAGGCGTCAGCACCCTCATGGACCGCATATATGGATGCTTTTTCATTCAAATAAGTGACCGTCGACTGAAACGTAACGGTCGGTTTGACAGCCTCATTAGATAGCCATGGGTTCCAAGGCGGCGCTAAGCTCTGAAGTGATGGCCCACCTAAAGAAGTTCCCAGCTTCCCGGTTAAATCTTCCCAGAACGTCGAACACTTCATTCCCAGCTCGCTTTGCTTCTGTGTGGAAATCTGCGTCGATTGCATATCCTTGTCCCCCGGACGGTAACGGCGTCGACCCATGTTGCAATAGCAAGAACTCATCCGAGCCTAGATTTATTTGGGTTTGGCTTTGTACGGACGAGACTTGGCCTCCAATGCCTGAGTCCGCTACAAGTCCAATAAGCGAAGCCCTTATGAGCTCGCTCCAAGGGCGGCTCGCAATTCCCAGTTTCTCGCGATCGATAACGTCCCGATAACGCAATCCGATTCTCGAGTAGAAGGCCGGGCGATAATCAGACTCCAGCGCCGCCATAGCCATGCGGACGGTGGCCTGAAATTCTTCCCAACGAACGTATTTGGTGGTGGCGACCGCAATGAAGTCTCGGGTCAGATCGACCTCGCTCGTTCGGTCTTCGCTTAAGAACTTGTGCACGATGCCTTCTGGCACAGGCGCCGCAATGGGCAGCTGCGCAAGAATGGCGGCAATTTCCTGCGGCAGCGCCAGACCCTTTTCGTACAAGGGGTGTGTCGTCCTTACCTTTTCCTGGAACTCAGCGGGCTCCTTCGAAACGATCGCCAAAATAGGAGGAAACCGCAGTTGGCAGATTACTTGTACGAGCGGGTTCTTCTTAAACACGACCCGTTCCGATTCGGGAAACACCATCACTTCATTTTCGCCTTTTCGTCGTGGTTTCGACGATATTTGGTGACAGCATGGCAGAAAAGCGGCCTTTGGTCGGCGTCGCGCTTCCCTCAACCTCCCGCGCGATAAATTAACAACTCTTCAGCCTGGCTGCCACGATTTGGGGGCGCGCTTGACAAATACGGACAGAATGCGGACAATCCGCTGTATCCGTCATGTCCGCGAACCGAAAAAGCTTCGATTTTATTGGTGGAGCTGAGCGGGATCGAACCGCCGACCTCCTGAATGCCATTCAGGCGCTCTCCCAAACTGAGCTACAGCCCCACCGCTTGGAAGGACTTTTCAGCTAATCCCATGAAAGCCTCCGAGTCAATCCAAGCCGCCTAGCAGGGCGTTGAGAAAAAAGGAAAACGCAATTTGGGTGGAAGGATGGTCTCAACGCCCTGCGCAAAAGATCGCTTCTTCCTCAATCTTCTCCCCCGCTCTTTCGCGGGGGAGATTAAGAGAGAGGGAGCAGGCTGTGATTTATCAACAGCCCGCTGGGCGGCGCCCTGGAATCGTGCAATCCGACTCGCGTCCGAGGCGTCGCGGCAAAGCGCGGCGGCGCGCGTTCACCACGGCCTGCGGCTTTTCGAGGCCTTCACACAATGAAAATGCCGGGCAAGAGAAAGATTCGATTCCTTCTTGAGCCAGACGCGCCAAGCCTAACGCGCGCCGTCATTCGCGCGCGGCGCGCCCGAGCATCTCTTTGGCCGCACGGCGGAATTTCTCGGTAATCTCCGCACCCGCGAGCATCCGGCCTATCTCTTCGACCCGCTCGGCGTCCTCGAGTTGACGCACACGGCTTCGCGTCGAGCCGCGGCGCTCCTCCTTTTCGACCATGAAATGACGGTCGGCGAAGGCTGCTATCTGCGGCAGATGGGTGACGCACAGGATTTGATGGAAGCGGGCGAGCTCCTTAAGCTTGCGGCCGACGATCTGCGCGATTTCGCCGCCGATTCCCGCGTCGACTTCGTCGAAGATCATCGTGGCGACGCCGCGGCGCTGCGCTTCGAGCCGCTTGAGCGCGAGCATCACGCGCGACAACTCTCCGCCCGAGGCGATTCGCGCAAGCGGCATCGGGGGCTGCCCAAGGTTGGGCGAAAGATGGAATTCGACGGTGTCGCTTCCCGAGGGGCCGAGCGCGACGCCGCCGGCCTCGAAGCCGCCCTCGCCCGGTGCAAGCGGCGCGAGCCGCGCCTCGAACACCGCGCTTCGCATCCCGAGCGTCCGCAACTCGGCTTCCATCCTGCGCTTCAGTTCCGACGCGCCGGATGCGCGCGCGGCGCTGAGTTCCCTTGCGGCGCCGGCCAATTCGGCGCGCGCGCGTTCGAGTTCGGCCTCGGCAGCGGCTTTCGATTCCGCAACGCCCTCAACCTCTGCCAGTTCCGCGCGCGATTTTTCGAGCGTCCGGAGCGCTTCGTCGATACTGCCGCCGTACTTGCGCTTGAGCCGGGTCAGTTCCTGGAGGCGGTTTTCGACCTGTTCGAGGCGCGCGGGGTCGGCCTCGATCTTTCCCGCGTAGGCGGCAAGCGCGCGTGCCGCTTCCTCGAGATTGGCGCGCGCGGAGCGCAGCATCTCAAGGGGCTCGGCGAGTTTCGCGTCCAACTCCGCGGCCTCGGCAAGCCGCGCCTCTGCCCGCGCGATAATGTCAACCGCCGCGCCCTCGGCACCGTAGAGCATCTCCTCCGACTCCTGCGCCGCCGCGCCAAGACGAGCCGCGTTGGCAAGCACCGTGCGCTCGCTTGCAAGCGCATCGTCCTCGCCCGCGACCAGTTCCGCACGTTCGAGCTCGGTTACGCGAAAACGCGCGAGCTCGATCAGGTTCGCCCGCTCGCGCTCAAGACGCGCGAGTTGCTCGACCCGGGCCTTCAGTTCATGGGCGCGCGCGTAGAGTTCGCGGTAGCGGGCGAGCGGCTTTTCCAGGCCCGCGTAGCGGTCAAGGATCGTCTCATGGCTTTCCGCGCGGAGCAGGGATTGCTGCTCGTGCTGGCCGTACACCTGGACCAGCGCGCCGCCGAATCGCGCGAGAGTCTGCACTGTCGCCAGTTCGCCGTCGATGGTGACGCGTGAACGGCCGCCCTCGGCGATAACGCGCCGGATCAGAAGCTCGGATTGGTCGGCGGGGCGGGGCTCGGGTGAAAGAGCGGGGATCTCGGTTTCGCCTTCGAGTTCGAACAGGCCTTCGATCACGGCCTCGCGCGCGTCAGCGCGGACCAGTTCGGGCGAGGCGCGTCCGCCGAGCAAAAGGCCAAGCGCGCTCAAGATTATCGTCTTGCCCGCGCCGGTTTCGCCGGTAAGGACATTGAGGCCCGGACCGAATTCGAGCGCGGCCTCTTCGATAATCGCGAAATTCCGGATCCTGAGCTCGACGAGCATCGCGCCCGCCTCCCCCTATCCCCACCTGAGCTTGTCGCGCCAGATTTCGAAATACGCGTGAGTCGAGCGCACCAGCGCGACGGCATGCCTGCCGCGCCGCACCCGCACCGTGTCGGCCTGGCTCAGCTTGCGCGAATCCTGCCCGTCCATCGAGAGCACCGCGTCATGGTCCGAGACCGTCACCCGCACCTCTATTTCGAAATTGTCGGGCAGCACGACCGGCCGGTTGGTGAGAGTGTGCGGGCAAATCGGCGCAAGCAGGATTACGCCGAGCGTCGGATAGATAATCGGGCCGCCCGCGCTCAGCGCGTACGCGGTCGAACCGGTCGGCGTCGCAACGATAAGCCCGTCGGCCCGATAGGTGCAGAACGCCTTGCCGTCAGCCACAACCTCGAGCTGCATCATGCGCCCGAGCGGTCCCTTGTTGAGCACCACGTCGTTGAGCGCGCGCACCGGATGCGTGGCCGAGGGCGAAGGCGCGCCCGGATGCTCGACGGTTGCCTCGAGCGTGATGCGCCTGTCCACTTCGTAATTGCCGGCGAGCACGCGGGCGAGCGTCTCCTGGGCTTCCTTGACGGTGACTTCGGTCAGGAAACCGAGTCCGCCGAGGTTGATTCCGAGAATCGGGGTTTCGCGCGCGCCGATGCGCCTGGCGATACTGAGCAGGGTGCCGTCGCCGCCGGCGACCACTATAAGGTCGGCGCGGCGCACGAGTTCGTCGCGGGAAACCGCGTCGGCGCCGATACGTTCCGCGATGTCAGCTTCCGCGAGCGCGACCGTGCGGTTGGCGCGAAGCCATCCGGCAAGCTGTTCCGCGATAGCCAGCGCCTCCGGACGGTCGCGCTTCACGACCATGCCGACCGTCTTTATAGAGGGCTTTGCCACCGCGTCACCGCAATTATCATGCACGCTGGCGGGCGGCAACGCGAGTTCCGGGCGCCCGTCGCACGGCCTATCGAAGCTTATCGCGCAACGTCCTGACGCGACGCGGCGGCGGGCTTTGCGGAACCCGTGGGACCGCCGTCGGCGGCCGCCGGAGACGGTTTCGTATAGACGATCGCGACGGCGTTGATATAGTAACCGGTCATGTTTTCGCCGGTCTGATCGCGGCTCTCCTTGATAACGATTGCGTCGGCGCCGACTTCGCAGGCCTTCTTCTTGACCGACGGCATCACGTCCTTTTCATGCGCGAACACGTTGCCCAATCCCTCGATTATCGCGACCTGCTGGTACTTTCTGTTGAGCGGCAGGGAACGGAGCACCGGCATGTCGCAATCGGGAGGCCGCGCGGGATTCCCCGACGGCTGGATCGTCGCCACCGTGACCTGGGGCGGAAGCGAGATCACCTGCTGGCATCCGAGCTCAAGCGCGATGAGAGCCGCCGCGCCATAGCAAAGCATTATTTTCCGGAGCACGGTTCATCATTTAGACGCTGGCGGGCGCGCGCCGCAAGCCGCGACAATCGGGCTTGTCCTTCTCGACCGCTCGCGCCTTTCGTATAAAATCGCCTGAAGCGCCGTTCGGGCGGCGCGCGATACCGGCACACAACGATGACTACCAAAGCGCCTTCATCCAAACGCCCGCTGCTGGGCGCGCATATGTCGATCGCTGGCCAGGTCGGCGAAGCGCTCATCCGTGGCAAGTCGATCGGATGCGACTGTATCCAGATTTTCACCAAGTCGTCGCGCCAATGGAAAGCCAAGCCCTACAGCGAAGAGGACATCGCCACTTTCAAGCGCAACCAGCGCGAGACCGGAATCGAGACGGTTATCGCCCACGATTCCTATCTTCTGAACCTTGGCGCGCCGAACGAGGAGTTGCGCAAGAAATCGGTCGCCGCGTTTATCGACGAACTGGAGCGATGCGAGGCGCTGGGCGTCCCTTACCTCGTTGCGCATCCGGGCTCGCACGTCGGCTCGGGTGAGGAAAACGGAATCGCGACCATCGCGAAATCCTTAAGCGAGGCGCATCACGCGTGCAAGGGCTTCAAGGTCAAGGTCGCGCTCGAAATCACCGCCGGGCAGGGCTCGAACCTGGGCTACAAGTTCGAGCAAATCGCGCGGATGATCGACGCGGCCAAGGAAGGCGACCGAATCAGGGTCTGCTTCGACACCGAGCATGCCTTCGCGGCCGGCTATGAAATCACGACCGAGGAAGGCTACGAGCGCACCTTTGCGGAACTCGACAAGCAGGTCGGACTGAAGCGCGTCGTCGCCTTCCATCTGAACGACTCGCTCAAGCCGTTCAACTCGCACGTCGATCGGCATGAGCATATCGGCAAGGGCCATATCGGCAAGGAGACTTTCCGCCGCCTGCTCCACGACTCGCGGTTTTTCGGGCTTCCGATGTGTCTGGAGACCGACCCCGGGCCGGATATGAAGGACATCAAGACGGACCTTGAGACGCTGAGAAGCCTGCTCTGAGATCTCACTGATGCAGAAACGAATTCTAACCGGAGACCGTCCCACCGGACCGCTCCATCTGGGCCACTACGTCGGCTCGCTGGCAAACCGGGTGCGCCTGCAGCACGAGTACGACAGCTATGTCCTGATCGCGGACGTACAGGCGCTGACCGACAACTTCGAGCATCCTGAGATGCTCGAGGCGAACGTGTTCGAGGTCGCGCTCGATTACCTGGCCGTCGGTCTCGACCCCGAAAAGGTCAGGATCGTCGTGCAATCGATGGTGCCGGAACTCGCCGAGCTCACCATCTACTTTATGAACCTCGTTACGGTCGCGACGCTCGAGCGCAATCCGACCGTGAAGGAGGAAATCAAGCAGCGCAACTTCGCCAAGGGCGTTCCGGTCGGATTCTGGTCTTACCCGATTTCGCAGGCGGCCGATATCACGATTTTCAAGGCCGATCTGGTTCCGGTCGGCGAGGACCAGTTGCCGATGATCGAGCAGGCACGCGAAATCGTGCGCCGCTTCAACCGGCTCTATCGCAAGGTGCTGATCGAACCGAAGGCGCTGGTGGGCGCGATGGCGCGGCTGCCCGGGACCGACGGCGGCGCCAAGATGTCGAAATCGCTCGGCAATTGCATCTATCTTGGCGACTCCACGGAAACCGTGCGCAAGCGGGTGATGTCGATGTACACCGACCCGACCCGAATCCATCCGACCGACCCGGGCCACGTCGAAGGCAATCCGGTCTTCACCTACCACGACGTCTTCAATCCGAATAAGGCGGAAGTCGAAGAGTTGAAGGAGCGCTATCGCAAGGGCACGGTCGGTGACGTCGAGGTCAAGCAGCGGCTATTCGACGCGCTGGAGAAATTCCTCGCGCCGATTCGCGAACGCCGCGCCGAATACGGAAAAAACCGCGCGCGGGTCCGCGAAATAATCATGGAAGGAACGAAAAAGGGGCGCGCCGTCGCGCAGGCCACGATGGAAGAAGTCCGCGACGCGATGAAACTCAGCTACAAGTTCGCGTAGCGAGGTCGCAACGTTCCCTTGCAGTCGCCCTCTTCCGAGCGGGCGAGAACGGGCATGGAATGCCGCCGTCAGTACGCCTTGGCGAAGATGGCGCGTTCGGAGGCCGACTCGCCGCAGATGAGGCATCTGCCGGCGGGAACGCTCTGATTGAGCGGAATCGCGCGGCAGGTTGCGCGCGTCTCCTCGCGAATCCTTGCCTCGCACGCCGCGTTGCCACACCAGTAGATGTCGGCCATGCCGCCTCCGCCTTCGCCCGCCATCTGCCGGCGAAACGCCTCGTAATCGTCGAACTGCCGGGTGTTGGCAGTCTTCCATTCGAGCGCCTGCCGATAGAGGCTCGCGCGCACTTCCTCGAGCAGCGCGACAATCCGAGTCGCCAGTTCGGCAAGCGGCGCTTTCTGCTTCGCCTCGGGCCCCTTGCGATCGCGCCGCGCCATCACGGCCTCGCCCGATGCGACGTCGCGCGGGCCAATCTCGATTCTGACCGGCACGCCGCGCATCTCCCAGTCGTTGAACTTGAAGCCCGGCGTAAGCCCCTCGCGCTCGTCCAACCTGACGCGCACCGCCGCCTGTTCCAGTTGGTCGCGGGCTGAGCGCGCCGCCGCAAGCACCGCCTCGGCCTCGGCGGGCTTGCGCCAGATCGGGACGATAACCACCTGGGTGGGAGCGACGGTGGGCGGAAGCCTGAGTCCCTGGTCGTCGCCGTGGACCATGATGAGCGCGCCCAAAAGCCGCGTCGATACGCCCCAACTGGTCTGCCACGGATGCTGCATCTGGTTGGTCTCGTCGAGAAACCGGATGTCGAAGGCGCGCGCGAAATTCTGTCCCAGGAAGTGCGAAGTGCCGCACTGAAGCGCCCTTGCGTCGCCCATCAGGCCCTCGATCGTGTACGTCTCCTCGGCGCCGGGAAAACGCTCGGCGGCGCTCTTTCGCCCGACCACGAGGGGGATCGCGAGAAAGTCCTCGACGAAGCCGCGATAGACTTCGAGCATCGTGAGCGTCTCGCGCTCGGCCTCCTCGCGCGCCGCATGCGCGGTATGGCCCTCCTGCCACAGGAACTCCGCCGTGCGCAGGAAAAGCCGCGTTCGCATCTCCCATCGGACCACGTTGCACCACTGGTTGATCATCAGCGGCAGGTCGCGATGGGAATGAATCCACTGCGCGAACATATAGTTGATGATGGTCTCGGAGGTGGGGCGAACGATCAGCGGCTCCTCGAGTTCCTTGCCGCCGCCGTGCGTGACGACCGCGACCTCGGGCGCGAAGCCTTCGACGTGCTGCGCCTCCTTGCGAAGAAAGCTCTCGGGGATGAAGAGCGGAAAGTAGGCGTTGCGCGCGCCGGTTTTCTTTATCCGGCGATCCAACTCGTCGCGCAGCGCCTCCCAGATTGCAAAGCCGTCGGGCCGGAAAACGATACATCCCCGGACCGGCGAATAGTCGGCAAGCTCGGCGCGCAGGATCACGTCGTTGTACCATGCGGCGAAATCCTGGCTGCGTGGTGTGACTTTTTTCTCGTCGTTCTTGTCGCTCATCGGGCCTGGACCTGCGCTATCGTCAACGGGGACAGTCTCCGGATATTATCGACTCAGATCAACGCGGAGACCCAAGGAGGATGAGGATGCGAATCAAACCGGGCGCTTCGGCAGCCACTCTCCTCGCCGCACTTTTTCTTCTCACTGTACCGGCTTTTGCCGCCGAGACCACCTCGAACGTGCGTGCAATCGAAGCCGGCGGCGGCGCGGCGAGCGTTCCGGTTATCGAGGTGAGCGGCAACGCCGAGGTGACGGCAAGTCCCGACGTCGCTTACCTGAGCCTCTCGGTCGAGACCCATGCGCCGACGGCCGAGGCCGCGTCGAGCCGCAACGCCACGCTCGCGCACAAGGTGGTCGACGCGCTCAAGGCCAGGCTCGCGGGAAAAGGAAGGATCTCCACCGGCGGCTATTCGCTGTCGCCGGAATATTCCGCCCAGCCGATTAAGCCGGGGCACCGGCCGGAGATCGTCGGTTACGTTGCGCGAAACTCCATCCTCGTCGAGACCAGCGAATTGAATATCCTCGGTTCCCTTATCGATTCCGCTATCGCCGCGGGCGCGAATCACGTCAATTATCTCAACTTCGGCCTGCACAACGACGCCAAAGCCCGCACCGAGGCGATCACCCAGGCCTCGAAAGACGCACAGGCGCAAGCCCAGGCGCTTGCCGCGTCGCTCGGGGTCAAACTCGGGCGGGTTCTGAAAGCCTCCACGATGCCCGAGGTAAAGCCGGTCCCGATGCAAATGTACGCGGAGCGCGCGATGGTGGGCAATGTGACGACGCCGGTCGAACCGGGGCAGATAACGGTCAGGGCGACCGTTTCTCTGAGCTACCAGATTCAGTAGGGTATCGAGAATCGACATTGGAAGACCATGCTCAAGCCAGGTGATCCGGCTCCCGATTTCGACCTGCCGTCCGCTGTCGCAGGACGTGCGACGCGCACGAGGCTGCGCGATCTCAAGAACGAACTCGTCGTGCTCTTTTTCTATCCGCACGATTTTTCCTTCGTGTGTCCGACCGAGGTGACCGGCTTCAATCATGCGCTTGCCGACTTTAAGGCCGAGCAATCCGCGGTACTTGGCGCGAGCGTTGACAGCGTGGACAGCCACATCCGATGGGCCGAGGAATTGGGCGGCATCGGATACCCGTTGCTCGCCGACGAGGGTGGAAAACTCGCGCGCGCCTTCGGTGTGCTCGACGACAAGGAACCCGTCGCGCTGCGCGCCACCTTTATCCTCGACTCGAAGCGCGCCGTCGCCTACGCACTGGCAAGCCCGTTCAACGTCGGCCGCAGCATCTCCGAGACTCTGCGCGTGGTGCGCGCGATTCGCACCGGACATCTGTGCCCGGCGGACTGGGAGCCCGGTGTCGCTTTCGGGCCCAACGAACTCAAGTACTAACCAGCCTTGCCTACCCTCGATCCTTCGGAACAGAAAAGATTCTTCGAACGGCTTTCCAGCGTCCGCGAGCTGGTTTTCGGGATGCAGGACGGGGTGCTCACGACCGCGGGCGTTCTGTTCGGGCTGAGCGGCGCGGTCTCAGATCGGAGCCAGGTGATCCTCGCCGCGCTTGCCTCGACCGCCGCCGGAGCGCTCTCGATGGCGGCCGGGGCCTATCTCGGCACGCGCGCGGAAGCCGAGGTTCTGCAGGGCGAACTCGAGCGCACCCGCAAGCAGGCCAGGGAGCGTCCCTATATCGTGCAGGAGGGCCTGCTGCGCGAACTTGCCAAAGAGGGCCTCGACCGCGAGGCGGCCTACCGCGTGGTCAAGTTGTTGAGCGTCTCGCCGCGCGCGCTGCTGACCACGGCGGAGCAGAAGATGTACGGTTACGGTGGCGGAATGATGGGCAACGCCGCGCTCGACGGGCTCGTGATGGGCGTCGCGTTCGTGGCAGGAGCGCTCTTCCCGCTGGTGCCGTTCTTCCTCATCCCGTCGAAGGACCTCGGACTCGCCGCCGCGCTTGGCGCCACCGCGCTTGCGCTTTTCTCGGTCGGCTACTTCCAGGGATGGCTCGCACACAGCGGGCAGCGATGGCGCTGCGGCGTGCGTTTCGTGACGATCGCGATCGGCGCCGCGGTCGCGGGATACCTGATCGGAATGGCGATATCGCCGCTCGGCGCAAGCGCGGGCTAAACTCAAAATCGTGAAGTCACCGGCCTATTCATCGCTCGAAGCATTCCTCGCGCATTACCGCGCGCTCAAATCGGCCAGGGACGCGGGCGCCGAAGAGCGACGATTGCTCGCGGCGATGGAAGACTCCCTCAAAGTTCTCCGAGCCGAGGAAAGGCTCGCGCTCGACTCCGACTCTCCCGACCCCGCGACCGGCCGCCATCGCGAACGCGCGCGTCTGAGGCTCGCCCGCGAGCTTCGCGCGCGCGGGATGCTCCGCGACTGAGGCATCGGGTGCCGCGATGCTCGCCTATCTCGCCCGCCGCATCGTGTTCGGCGCCGCCGTTCTGCTCGGAACCTCGCTTATCACTTTCTCGATCGCGTTTCTGATTCCCGCCGACCCCGCGGTCGCGATGGCGGGCGCGAAGGCCAATCCGCAAACGCTCGCGATGATCCGCCATCAGCTCGGCCTCGATCAGCCCGTGTATATCCAGTACGCGCACTATCTCGACCGCGCGCTCCACGGCGACCTCGGCCGCTCGTATATCCGGCGCGAAAGCGTGACGCATCTTATCGTCTCGCGATTTCCCGCAACCGCGATACTCGCGCTCTCCGCGATGGCGCTTGCGCTCATGCTCGGAATCGCGATGGGCCTGGTCGCCGCGGCGTGGCGTGGACGCGCGCTCGACAACGTGCTGCTGGTGGGTTCGCTCGCGATGGTCTCGATGCCGATCTTCTGGCTCGGCACGATGCTGCTAATCGCGGTTGCCGCCGTGAGCAGAACGTTTCCGCTCGGCGGATACAGCGGTTTCAAGAGCCTGATCCTCCCGACCGTGACGCTCGCGCTCGGCTCGGCCGGCTATTACTCGCGCGTGCTGCACGCCAATCTCTCGCAGGCCCTCGACCAGGATTATATCCGCGCCGCGCGCGGCAAGGGACTCTCGAACGCGCGTGTGCTGATGAAGCATGCGATGGCGAACGCGATGCTGCCGCTGGTCACGCTCGCGGGACTTGATCTCGCCTCGATGCTTTCCGGGGTGGTGCTGACCGAAACCGTTTTCAACTGGCCCGGGATCGGCCGGCTCGCCTTCGAAGCGGTCTTCAATCTCGATATCCCGCTGATCATGGGCACGGTCCTGTTCTCCGCGTTCCTGATCGTGATCGCGAACCTGCTCGTCGATATTCTCTATGTCTGGCTCGACCCGCGAATCCGCCTGGGGGAGATGGGATGAAGCGGCGCGCGGGTACGATGGAACTGGTCGGCGGCGCGATGGTGCTGAGCCTGCTCGCGGTCGCGCTGTTCGCGCCGTGGCTTGCGCCGCACAATCCGATTCGCGCCGTCGCCCCGACGTTCGGAAATCCCGCGCCGCCCTCGTGGGCGTTTCCGATGGGCACTGACGAGCTCGGCCGCGACGTGCTTTCGCGCGTAATATACGGCGCGCGGATTTCACTCACCGTGGGCGTCGCCGCGATGGCGATAACGATGACGATTGGCGTCGCGATCGGACTGGTGGCGGGATTTTTCGGCGGCAAGGTCGATTTCGCGCTGATGCGGTTCACGGACGTGATGCTGACGCTGCCGGGACTGCTGCTCGCGATGGCGTTCGTGTCGGTGCTCCGGCCGAGCCTGCTGAGCATTCTGCTGGTGATCGGGATCGTCTCGTGGACGGGCGTTGCGCGCGTCGTTCGCGCGGAGTCGCTGTCGATGGCGCAGCGGGATTTCGTGCTCGCCGCGCGTGCGCTCGGCGCGTCCTCGCCCAGGCTTATCATTCGCCACGTGCTGCCCAACGTGATGCCGATAATAATCGTGATGGCGGCGCTCGGAACTTCGGGCACGCTGCTGCTCGACGCGTCGCTGAGCTTCCTCGGTCTCGGCGTGCCGCCGCCGACTCCAAGCTGGGGCAGGATGATCGAGCAGGCAACGATGTATTTCCGCGTCGCGCCGTGGCTAGCAACATTTCCGGGACTCGCGATCTTTTACGCGGTGCTCGCGTTCAACCTGCTCGGCTACGGCGTGCTGCGGAGGCGCTCGATGTGAAGCGCGCCCGCTCCAGACATGCGCGCCGAAGCGGCGTGGGCGCCGCGATATGGATGCTGGCCGCGGCCGCGATGCTGCTTGCCGTATCGGGATGCAGCCGCGAGGGCGACGGCCTTGGCCTGCCGAAGGGCTCAAGCGTACTTCGCCTTGCCGACGCCGACGACGTTCCCACGCTCGATCCCGCCGTCGGATACGACACGCTCTCCTGGAGCTTCGAGCAGGAAATCTTCGATACGCTGGTGCGCTACGGCGACGCGGACATCGAGCTTCATCCCGATATTGCGCTCTCCTGGCAGTCGTCGCCCGACGCGACCGTTTTCACCTTTCACCTGCGCAAGGACGCGCGCTTCAGCAACGGGCATCCGGTAACCGCCAGGGACTTCCGCTACGAAATCGAACGCGTGCTCAGTCCGGCGACGCGCTCCAAGGGAATCGAGTACTTCCGCTCGATCGCCGGCGCCGGCGACTTTATCGCGGGCCGAACGCGCCACGTCGCCGGAATCATTATTCCCGACCCGTACACGCTCGTTTTCCATCTGACGGCGCCCGATCCGCTTTTCGCGCACAAGCTCGCGGTGCCGTTTGCGGCTGCCGTGCCGCGCGATGCGGTCGAGCGATGGGGCCGCGATTTCTCGCGTCACGTCGTGGGCAGCGGACCATTCATGCTTAAACAATGGATCGGTGGCGAGCGAATCGTGCTGGTGAAGAATCCCTGGTACTTCGTCAAGGGACTGCCGCGAATTGACGCAATTGTCGATCAAATCGGCGTCGGCCCGGAGCTTGGATGGCTCAAGTTCGAGGCCGGGCAAATCGACATTCTCGGCGGCATCCCGCCCGCCGAATTTCCTTACGTGATGAGGACGCCGAGGCTCAGACGCCTCACGCTCAGCCAGACCACTATCAGCACGATGTATCTCGGGATGAACTGCCAGATGGCACCGTTTAACGACGTGCGCGTGCGCCGCGCCTTCAACTACGCCGTCAACAAGCAAAAGCTTATCGCGGTTCTGAACGGGCGCGGTGTCGTCGCGCGCGGCGTGATGCCGCCGAATCTGCCCGGCTACGACCCCAACCTTCGCGGCTACGCATACGATCCCGCCCGCGCGCGGCGCCTTCTCGAAGAGGCGAAAATCGGCCCCGATTTCCACCCGACATTATGGCTTCGCGCCGACCCGACCACGGTTATCCTTGCCGAGTCGATTCAGCAGGATCTCGAACTCGTCGGGATCCATCTCGACTTGAAGCCCGTCGCATGGGGACCGCTGCTCGAAGCGATTCGCCAGCCGCGCAACGTGGAACTGTTCCTCTCCGGATGGGAAGCGGATTTTCCAGATCCGGAAAATTTTCTCGGCGTGCTGCTTTCAAAACAGCAATGGGGCGGCAACAACGACACGTTCTACTCGAATCCGCGCGTCGATGAGCTTCTTGCGCAGGCGGCCCCGATGACCAACCTCAAAAAGCGCTACGCTCTTTATGATCAGGCCGAGAAAATCATCGTCGCCGACGCACCGTGGGTGTTTCTCTTTCATCCCGTCAGCTACGTTATCCGCCAGCCGTGGGTGCATGGGCTCGTGCTCAACCCGATGCGCCCGACGCGTTTCGAGCGCGTGTGGCTCTCGCCGCATCACGAATGATACGCGGCACGCGGCGCGCCTTCATGGCGTGTGCTCGACTGCGGTAAGCTCGCGGCTCGCGCGTGGCAGGAAGAACACGCCGATCACCCCGTTGCACGCCATGAACGTGACATGCGCCGCCAGGCTGTAGGCGAGAATTGTCGCCTCGGGCGCGCTGCCCGCGAAAAACAGCAGCCACGCCGCCTGGCTGGTGCCCAGATGCGCTACCGCAATCGGCAGCGCCGCGGCCATGAACACCAGCGGCAGGAAAACAATCAGTCTCTCAAGCGGGATCGGAATGCCGTACATCGAGAGAGCAAAGAACTGCGCGATGAGTGCGAGCACGAAACTCGGCGCCTTGAGCGCAAGCACTATCGCGTAATCGCGCGGGCGCGCTTCGACGAACGTCCTCGCCAGTCCGCCCGCCCTTCCAGTTTCAAGCCATCTCGCCACCGATGCGCGCCTGCGCGCCGCCGCCGAAAGACCTACCATCGCGAAGAACGCGATCCACGCCGCGACGTACATGAATCGCATCACATGGACGATCTCACTCTGCTCCGGGCGCGACGGCGAATAGAAAATCACGCCCGCCGTCGAGAAGAGAAAAAGCTGGTACACCTCCATCACCGCGATAAACAGGATCGAGCCGAGCGCTTCGAGGAACGGGATGCGCGCCTTGCGATAGAGATAATACGCGACGCCGCCCTGGCCGAGATTGGTGTTGATTAATGACAGCAGGTACATGCTCGCGCGAATCGGCAGGATATCGCGATAGCGCATCGGCGCGTTGAAACGCCGCACCACCCACGTCAGGCAGAAGGAATCGACCAGCCAGTAAAGCGCGCAGAACGGAAAGAACAGCGCGACGAACTTCAGCACCGGCACCTGTTCCAGCGCCTTCGCGACATCGCCGAGCGGAATCTTGTAAAAAATGATCGCGAAAATCAGCGCGGTGCCGAGATACGGAAGCGCCTTGCGCCAGAGCGGCGGACGACGCACCAGCGCTGACTCGCCCGCCGTGCACCCGGCCGCTTCGGCGCTGTGCTCAGGAGAATTCGGGTTCATCATGCTCAGCAGCGGGCAGGCTTGCCTTTCCCGTCAGCACGCGGTCGCGGTCTTCGTCCTCGACCCACACTTCCAGTTCCGTCGCCGACTCGCCGCGTGCCGAGACGCGAGCATGTACTGTAAGGCGCTGCCCGTAAAAGACCGGCTTCAGAAAGACCGCTTCGAGCCTTCCCCCACGCAGGAAACGCACGCCGAAAAGATCGACGAGGAAATTCGCGACGAGCGCGTAACTCTGCTCGCCCGCCGCAATCGGCGCGCGGAAACCCGCCTTGCGAGCCGCCTCGGGATCGCTGTGGATGCTCGGCCGCGGATGGCGGGTCGCGGGACGCTCGATCGCGGCGGCATAGGCGTGCGCTTCGGCCTCGTCGAGCGTGTACGGCTCGCCGACGAGTTCGCGGCTGATTTCGGGATGCTTAGCCGGCGCGCTCATTGCCTCGCTCCTTCATGCAGCAGCACGGCGGTCATCGCGTGGCGAACGAGCAACTCCTCGGTCTCGGCGTCGCGCGCTTCGTACTCGAGTTCGAAGTAGAACTTGCCGCGTTTGCTCCAGGTTCTGGTGATTCGGCCGTCGGTTCTCACCGTCTGTCCGACTCGCATCGGCTCGTAAAACTCGCTTCGATGCTTCGCGTGGATACCGCCCGAGCCGCTGCGGAAGTGCGCCGCTATGAGAAGCCCGTAATCCTGAAGCCGCATCGTGGGCGGAGCGATCCGCTCCGAAGGCGACGTGTACAGCGGGTTCGTGTTCGCGGTCGCCCGCGCGAACGCCTCGACCTGCTCGGGCATCACGACGTAAAAGATCGGCCCGAGCTTCATTCCCTCGCGCAGATTCTCGGGACACATCGGAAGCCGCTCGTCTTCGTTCATCGCACGCGCCATCCCTTCGGCGAAGGAGTATTGCAGATCTTTATCAGGGGTGGGCTATTATGCCCATCGCGTATTGCCAATGGCTTCCAATACCGTCATCTACGCACGCGCCGCGCCGATTCATCTGCGGCGCGCCGATCCGGTTCTCGCGCGGATCATAGGCGAGATCGGACCGCTCCGTATCAGTCTTCGGCGCGAGCGCTTTCAGGCCCTGGTGCGCGCGATCATCTTTCAGCAACTGGCAGGACGCGCCGCTCAGAGCATCTATGAGCGCTTCGTCGCGCTGTTTCCCCCAAGCCGCTTCCCAAGCCCGCGCCAGGTGCTCGACATGCCGCCCGAGCGCCTGCTCTCTGCCGGTCTCTCGCGCGCAAAGGCGACGTACGTCCGCGACCTCGCCGAGCACGTCGCTCGTGGCGCGCTCAACTTCAGGCGCTTCGCCCGGATGGACGACGAGGAGATTATCGCGGAACTGACGCGGGTGCGCGGGATCGGGCGATGGACCGCCGAGATGTTCCTGATGTTCAACCTGGGACGACCCGACGTGCTGCCGGTTGACGATCTCGGGTTTCGCAACGCCGTGAGGAAAGCCTACGGGATGCGCGAGCGCCCCGGTGCGCGCGAGCTTCGCGAGATGGGCGAGCGATGGCGTCCGTATCGGTCGGCCGCGGTCTGGTATTTCTGGCAGAGCCTTCGAATCACCCTGCCCGACGCCACCCCCGCCGAAACGCGCGCCGCGCGCCCGAAAAGGGCGCGGACCCGCTGAGTATCGCGCGCAGAGCGCGCGCCCTAATCCTCGGCGAGCATCGGATTCGGCTTCGGAAATCCAAGGCGCGCAAGCGATGCGTCGATTTCCTCGACTTCGCTTGCAACGCCTTTGGCCGCCGCCTGCGGCCTTTCGGCGAGACTTTCCACTCTGGCCCGTATCGCGCGCATCTCGACCCGCGCCTGCCCCGCGATTCGGAACAGGAGCGCAAAGCATATCCACGGGATAACCAGCGCGACTATCAGCGTGAGAATCGCGAACTCGCGCGCTCGCGACCGGGTAGTGGTTGCCACGCGGGTGAGCGCGGATTCGTCGGCGTTGATCAGATTGATTACCAGTCCGTGCAGCTTTGCCATCGCCGGCTCGACCGAAGGGTCGCGCGGATCGGCCTTGCGAAACGCGTCGAGCGCCGGCTTCGCGACCGCCGCAGCCGCGTCGAGAGCGCGCCGCTGTTCGGCGGTGTAAGCGCTCGTCGCCGCGGAATCCATCAGCTCGGCAAAGCGCCGCTGCTGATCGAGGACGATTTGCCCGCCGTCGGGCTGGCTGCGTCCCCATTGCATCTTGTACAGCGCCTCGTCGAGTCCGTGCGCGTCGATGAGCGCGGCGATCTCATTGTTGTTCATCGCGCCCGGCACCCGGCCGAACGCCGAAAACGCCATCGCCAGTATCGGCGCCGCAACCAGCATCACGACCGGCGCAACCCCGGCGAGAAATCTGATCTTCGTGACTACGGTGATCCTCGACATTCTCCCTTCCTTCTTTTGGCCGGACCCGGACGGTCGTCGCTCGACTCCCCGTGTTCGAATCCCAGCATGATTCGCCGATACTTGGAAAGCCTGTGACGGGATGGGATGATCGGCGCGATGGGATTTGCCGAACGGCTGCTCGAAGCTTCGCGAGCAAAGGATAGTATCGCCGTGCTGGGAATAGATCCGCAGCTTGGCGGCGCGGGCGTGCCAACGGGTTACGAGCTTGCGCGCTTCTGCTGCGAAGTCGTCGAGGCGTGCGCGCCGTCGATAGTCGCGATAAAGCCGCAGTTCGCGTTCTTCGAGGCGCGCGGACTTGACGGGATGCGCGCGCTTGCCGAGGTAATCCGTTTCGCGCGCGGGCGCGGCCTTCTCACTATCGCCGACGCCAAGCGCGGCGATATCGGCTCCACATCGGCCGCTTACGCCGAGGCGATTCTCGGCACGGGCGACTTCGGATGCGACGCGTGCACGGTCAATCCATATCTCGGCAGCGACGCGCTCGCGCCGTTTATCGCCAGGGTTCGCGACGGCCGCGGCCTGTTCGTCCTGGTCAAGACCTCAAATCCGTCGTCGGGCGAGTTCCAGGATCTGCCCGCTCCTGACGCGCCGCTGTGGGAAGCGGTCGCGCGAAGGGTTCGCGGATGGGGTGACGATTATATCGGTGAATCGGGGCTGTCATCGGTCGGCGCGGTTGCAGGCGCGACCTACCCGGTCCAGGCGCGCCGGGCACGCGAGTTGATGCCGCACTCTATAATCCTTGTACCCGGTTACGGCGCGCAGGGCGCTTCGGCCCAGGATGCCGTCGCGCCGGCACGGGTGGACGGAACCGGGATCGTCGTTAACGCGAGCCGAAGCCTGATGTACGCGTATCTGAAGGAGCCCGGAGCGACGCCGGGAGATGCGGCGGCGCGGGCGGCCGAGGCGATGCGTCTTGCGCTGAATCGGGCGCTTCGCGCCAAGGACTAGTTCGGCGTCCCATTAATAATTTTACAGCGGACGCCAGTGGCATTAGATTCTTCGCTTCGGCAGCCTTCGCTCAGAATGACCAACAGCGGTGCGCGCGCCTGTCATTCTGAGCGAAGCGAAGAATCTCATGCCACCGAACGACATCCCATAAACTTATTGCGGGAGACCACACTAGTGTGTTGCCGCCGCCGCGAACAACCGCGCGGCGGCAACTTGCGATCCGTTCTTCAGGCGGCCTCGGACTGAACGCCGTTGAGCTTCTTCACTTCGGGCATCACTTCTTTGGCGAAGAGCCTGAGACTGCGCTCGGCATCCTCGATTGGCATGCCGGCGTAGCTGAACACACCGACAAAATGGTCGGCGTTCACGCGGCGGCGGATGCTGTCGATCTTGCTCAGGCACATCTCGGGCGTGCCCCACACCTGCAGATTGAGGAAGTAGTCGATCGCCGCGTCCGCACCGTGGCCCTGGAGCGTTTTGGCCATCTGCTCGTAATACTCGTAGCCCTTGGCCTTGCCGAAGTGATCGGCCGCCATCTCGTAATGGCGCAGCGCCGTCGCCCAGTAACCGCCGATATACTTCACCGCCATCTCTCGCGCGCGCTCCGGGTTCTCGTCGCAGAACGTCCATCCCGCGGCGATTGTCGGAGGCGGATCGCCGCCGTTCACTTGCCGGTAGATGGCGCGGTACTCGCCGAGTTCCTGCGCGACCGCCTCCCACGGCTTTTGCGGGATGATGAGAATTCCGATGCCGAGCCGGGCCATGATGCGCGACGACTCGGGCGACACGGCGGCGGCGTAGGTGCGCCCCTTGAACGACTTGAAGGGCTTGGGCCGGATGTCGCGCCGCGGCTGCTTGAGGTACTTGCCGTCGAACTCGCAGTAGCCCTTTTCGAGCCCCTCGATGATCATCTGCGCGTATTCGACGAAACGCTCGCGCGACTCGCTGAGCGGAACCCGGAAACCCTCGAACTCGATTCGGGCAAGTCCGCGCCCGAGCCCGAGGATCATGCGGCCGTTGGACTGATGATCGACCACCGAAACCTGCTCGGCGACGCGAATCGGATCGTGCCACGGCAGCACCACGACCATCGAGCCGAGCTGGATGTGTTTGGTGCGGCCCGCGTAGTACGAAAGAAACTGCAGCACGTCGGGGCACATCGTGTAGTCGTCGAAGTGATGCTCGACGCTCCAGATCGAGTCGAACCCGAGCGGCTCATAAAGATCGCCGAGCCTGAGGTCGTCCTTGTAAACGTCGTAGTCCGAGCGCTGGTTGAGCGGATTCTGGAATATTACGGCTCCGCCGACTTTCATAAGAGGCTCCTTCTTCGGCCCTGGTTGCGGCCTGGTTTCCTGTGTCAGTTCGGTTGGACGCGGCCAACCGCGATGCGACGCCGGCGCCGTCCCCGCGCCCGGCTGGCATCGAGCCTATCGTGAATCAGGGTCCGGGAAAAAGCACCCCTGACCGCGGATTCATTCCCCGTGCTGGCTCATCGTCAACTCTATTGCGACCGCGGGCGGTCCGTCGGGCGAATCGCCCTCCTTGAAGAACACGCCGGCGAGTGTCAGCGGAGCCTCGCTCCGAAACCATACGGCGCGCCGATACGCCTCGCCGCGAAAGCACGGCTTGCGGTACACGATACGCGCTCGCGAGGCGAACAGCCGCCCGAGCTCGTGACCCGAAGCGTGCAGCAGGTCGGCCACGTATTCCTCCATCACGCGCAGATACGCCATCCCGTTGACGTGACGATTCGGATCGGTCTGCCCGTAATGCCACACATGAACCTGCGACTCGGCAAAATCCGGCTTGCGCGACAGATCCACCAGGGATTCGATTCCGGGCACGTCGGTAACACGGCTTGGATACGGGCCAAGTCCGAGTTCGGGCGGCAGCACGGTAACCCGTCGGCGCGCGGGCTCCGGATCGTAGCGCGTGAACACGTTGAGCATCCGGGCGCGTCCGAGGACCGTGCCGCCAAGGTCGAGCACGGTATGGAGTCCGTCGCGCACCAGATGACGCACCGCACCGGAAGCGTCCAGCGAGCGCGCGAGCCATGATTCGCCGCGGATCTCGACCTTTGCGGACGGATCGCACGGCGCGTCGGTCGTTTCCACCTCGACATAGACGAGCGGCGTGAAGATTCCCGCCATGTTCGTGAAGTCGTGCGTACCGGCGAGAATCTTTTGCCATCGCTCGAAATGCGAGCGCCCGGTGTATTCGGAAATCGAAGAGAGCCGGATGCTCCGGTTCTCGGTCAGGGTCGGGAAGCGTATCGCCTCCCGCATGCGTGTTCGCACCACGCGGTCAGCTAGGTTCAAGAGGCGTCTGGCCATGGCAAAAGCTATTATTTCCCTCCTATCCGACTCAACAAGGTAATGAGCATCCTATTCGCAAACTGATGCACGGAGGTTTCAGCCGGGGTGACCGCGGGCCGTTGGGAAAAAGAAAACGGATAACCGCGACGCCGAGATCCGCTTCGGCCCGGTGCCGCTCGCGATCATCAATCGAACGACGCTCAGGCTGAAAAGGACTCCACACGGAGGCAAGGATGGCGGCCCTCCTTGCGCTCCACCTCGGAACGGCCGGGAGAAGCGCCGCCTATGTTGCTGCGGTTTAAACTGTCACCGATCTCCGCGGTCGCACAAGGCCGGGCCATCCAGCCGTTCCCGTTTTCAGCAGTTACGGTCCGCCGTCAACCCGCTCGCTCGCGATCGCCTGGCGCGACCTAAGCCGGTTCAGCGCATTGACCATCGCGAGCGCGCTCGCCATCACGACGTCGCTGTGCGCGCCCTGGCCCGCGACCGTCATCCCGTCGTTGCGCACCAGGCAGCTCACTTCGCCAAGCGCGTCAGTGCCGCCGGTTATCGACTTGACCGAGTAGCGCTCGAGCGTCGGGTTGATGCCCGCGGCCTTGTAGATGGCCTTGAAGCAGGCGTCGACCATGCCATCTCCGTCCGAGTCCGCCGTATGCTCGGTGCCCTCGACGCGAAGGGTTACCTCGGCGCGCGGCGTCTCGCGGGTCGAGGCGGTGACTTTCACATCCACCAGTTCCATCGCGTCGGCGGTGCGGCGAGCCTCTTCGTTGACCAGCGCCAGGATGTCGTCGTCGTAAACGACCTTTTTCTTGTCGCATAGCGACTTGAACTCGCCGAACGCGCGCTCGACGTCCACGCCCTCGAGCGTGACACCCAACTCCTTAAGCCGGTTGACGAAGGCGTGGCGGCCGGAATGTTTTCCGAGCACCAGCTTGTTCGAGGGAATCCCGATATCCTCGGGCTTCATGATCTCGTAGGTGAGCTTGTGCTTGAGCACGCCGTCCTGATGGATTCCGGCCTCGTGCGCAAACGCGTTCTCGCCCACAATCGGCTTGTTGGGCGGCACCGGCCATCCGATTACCTGCGCGAGCAGGCGCGAGGCCGGATAAATCTGGCGCGTGTCGACACGCGACTCGACGCCCATCAGGTCGCGGCGGGTCTTGAGCGCCATCACGACCTCTTCCATCGAGGTGTTGCCCGCGCGTTCGCCGATTCCGTTGATCGCGCACTCGACCTGGCGCGCGCCGTTTCGTATCGCGGCCAGCGAATTGGCGACCGCAAGGCCGAGATCGTTATGGCAGTGCGCGCTCCAGATGACGTTCTCGGCGCCGGGCACGTGCTCGCGCATGTACGCGAACATCCGGCCCAGTTCCTCGGGAATCGCGTGTCCGGTCGTGTCGGGCAGATTGATGATGCGCGCGCCCGCGCGAATCACCTCGGTAACGACTTTGACCATGAAGTCCCAGTCGCTGCGCGAGGCGTCTTCGCAAGAGAACTCGATATAGTCGAGATGCTCCTTGGCGCGGGCGACGGCCCAGGTCGCCGCGTCGAGCACGTCCTCGCGCGTCATGTTGAGCTTGTACTTGAGATGGATGTCGGAGGTCGCGATGAAGATATGGATGCCGGGGTTTTTGGCCCCATCGACGGCCTTCAGCGCCTGATCGATGTCCTCGGCGCGGGTGCGCGAAAGGCTCAGAACAACCGGATTCGTGACCGCCTCGGCCACGCGGCGCACCGAATCGAAATCCCCGGGCGAGGAAGCGGCGAAGCCGGCCTCGATAACATCCACGTTGAGCCGATCGAGCTGGCGCGCGATCGCGATTTTCTCCTCGACGTTCATCGTGCAGCCGGGCGACTGCTCGCCGTCGCGCAGCGTGGTATCGAAGATACGTACGTGGTCGTCGGTGCCTTGCGAGTCGGGGTTTACGATGGCCATGACCATGCCTCCCTATAATTCTTCTTCCCCGATCCACGACGATGGGCCGTCGAGCCGCCCGATAGAAAAAGAAAACGCCCCGAGCGGTTTCGATGGGCCCACCGCTCGGGGCGTCGGTCTCGGATTTTAGCTCGTCAGGCCTGTTCCAAGACGCGCCCGGCGTGGGCCCTTCTAAGGGCCAGGCTAAGCAGCAGTCCGAGATGCAGGTTCCTGAACATCTTGCTTGGCGAATTTATCCGCCACGGCTACCGCAGTCAAGCAAGGGGCGCGGCAGCCGCTCACGCAATTTTTCGGCGAATCGAAAAATTCGCGGCTTGGAGCATTTGGCTGGATCCCAATATTGCCGGGCGATTCGATCGGCTTGTCCGCACCCTGTATCTTTCTCCCAGGCAATGGGCCTGATGGCGGAGCAGCGTCGAGCGCCGCTGCCTCGACGGCATGCTTGGCGACAGGAATACGGCGCGTCGAAATGAAAAGCCCCGGATCATATATCGAAATCGCTGCATCTCCGATTACACGGCTTGCCGTCGAGCGCCGCGGACTGTTCCGTCTCGCCGCCTGGGCAGGGTACGCGGCGCTGGTCGGCGCGTTTGCTTCAAGCGCGCGCGCAGAGGCGCCGCCCAAGGAAACCGGGCTCTCCTTCGAGGGCCTTCTGCACGGAAAAGCGGGCTTCCAGCCGAGAAAACCCGCGCCGTTTCCGATCGCCGAGATTCCCGGATTTCTAAGCAAGGGGCAGCTTGCGCGGAATTACGCCGTCTATCGCGAGGCGTTTGACCGGCTGCTCGCATCCACCCGCGCGCTTTCGTCCGCGCCGCGCGACGCCGCACACGCCGCCCAGTACGCGTCGCTCAGAAAGCGGCAGGTCGAAGCGGGCAACTCGGTGTTGCTTCATGAATTCTATTTCCGAAATCTGTCGGCGCGTGCGATCCGGCCGTCCGCATACGTGCTCGCGAATATGACCGAGCATATGGGCACTGTCGCAAGCTGGCGCGAGGACTTCGCCGCGTGCGCGCGAGTCGCCGGGGCGTGGAGCGTGCTTGCCTACGATCCGTACGACGACCGATGGCATAATGTTCCGCTTGGCGAGACCGACGCGGGCGGATGGGTCGGTGGAAATCCGCTGGTCGTTTGCGACGTCGCCGAGCATGCATGGTCGGTCGATTACAAGGATCGCGAGACCTATATAGAGCGTTTCCTCGATCATATCGACTGGAACGCCGTCGCCGCGCGTTACCATGCGGTGGATCGCCATTAACAGGCCGCGTTTGCGCCGCGCGCCGGCTTGCGCGCGCGTCTGAGGGCCGCTAGGAAATCGAGTGGAGCTGTCCAGCGATGACCAAGGCGGAATTGATCGAATCGGTGGCGCGCACCGTTCACCAGCCAAAGAAAACTGTTGCCCAAACGATAGAGGCCACCTTCCAGCAGATAGCCAAGTCGATCCGCAAGGAGAAACGCTTCTGGGTCCCCGGCTTCGGAACTTTCTCGGTGCGCCGGCGCCGCGCACGGGCTGGATTCAACCCGCGCACCAACACCAAAATGACCATCCCGTCCGCGCGCACGGTTGGCTTTCGCCCGTCGCCGGGACTGAAGAAGGGTCTCTGAGAACCTCGCCCGGCCTGCCGGGTTTCATGCCTGCGATCACATGAAGCTCCGGATCCTGGCTATCGTCGCGCTTGCGCTCGTCGTCGGCGCCTGCCTGCGCTTCAGCAACCTCGGCCGCGGCGAGCTTTCGGCCGACGAGGCAGCCTCGTGGGCCGCCGCCGAAGCGCCGACGCTTGCGGTCGTGGTTCGCCGCGAACTCCGTCTCCAGGTTGGCAAGCTGCCGATCCATGACGTGATGCTGCACGAGTGGATGGGCGCGTTCGGCGAAAGCGTAGCCGCGATGCGCTCGTTGTCGGCCGCGCTCGGCACGCTCGCAATTCTCGCGATGTTCTTCGCGGCACAAGAGACGCTTCGGACCAGTCCCGGAGACGGCAGCTTCTCCGCCGACGAAGTGACGATGGCGGCCGCGCTCGCGGCGCTCGTGTTCGCGGTGAATCTCGTCACGATCAAGTACGCGCGCGAGGCGCGGATGTACTCGTTGCTGCCGCTGCTTGGAATGCTGCAGGTGGGGCTTTTTCTGCGCTCGCTCAGGACGGTGCGATTCGTCGAGCTTGCGCTGCTCGCTTTTGCGACCGCCGCACTGGTCGCAACCAACTTCCTCGGCGCACTGCTTCCCGCCTCCGAGGTCGTATGGTTGTGCGTGCGGCCGGCCGTTGCCGGATCCCGTCCGCGCGCCGCGCGGCAATGGCTCGAAGCGACGCAGCCCGGATGGCCCGCGATCGCCGCGATGGTCGCGGCGGCGTTGAGCCTTGCTCCGCTTCTTCCAGCCGCTTTGCTCAAGGGCGAAAAAGCCGCGAGCACCGGTGGAATGAGATGGCTCAAGATGCCGGCGCCGTGGGAGCCGTGGGCATTTTTCAACAAGGCCACGGGAACTTTCGCCTTTCCGGTGCTGGCCGCTTTGGCGGCGTGGGCGGTGTGGCGCGGATGGCGGCGCGAAGCCAGGGGCGCAATCGGCTTCGCGCTGATATGGATGTGGATGCCGCCGATTGCGCTCGTGCTCCTGTCGTACCTGTGGCGTCCGGTCTTCCTCGAAAGATATATCGTGTACGCCTTCCCGCCGTTCTTCCTGCTGGCGGCGCTCGGAATCGTCGAGCTTCCGAGCGCGCGGATGCGCGCGCTCGCGGCGGCGCTCGTGGTTGCGCTCGCGCTCGGCCACGTTTGGCAACATTCGAGGAAGCCGCGCGACGTCCTCTGGCGTGAAGCTGCCGGGGTGGCGCTGTCCAATCTCCAGCCCGGACAGACGATGACCGTCGTGCCTGCCTATGCAATCAATGTGGTACGCTATTACCTCGCACCCGCTCAGCGCTCGCGGGTGGTTCGCTACCGGACCCCGGTTGCCGACGACGCGGCTATCGTTTTGCTTAGCGACCGCGGCGTGGCGCGGGAGACATCCGCGCAGGTTCGTGCCCGGTTTCCGAAACGGCTTGCGGCCTTTCGCGGCGTTACGGTTCGCGCCCGGTAAAATCGCGCGGCTCGGTCCGCGCCGCAATGCTGGCGGATTCCTTCGCGCACGCATTATGCTGCCCGGGACCGCGAAGAGGAGATTTGCTCGATGGTTGACGGGAATTTTGATCGCGACCGGTTCAAGCGCGAGCAGCGCGAGTCATGGGACGCCGCCGCGCCGGGATGGGAAAAATGGTGGCCGCTGTTCGACGTCGGCGCCCGGCCGGTGGCCGAGCGCCTGGTCGAACTCGCCCGCGTCGCGCCGGGCTGCCGGGTGCTCGATATCGCAACCGGAACCGGCGAACCCGCAATAACCGCCGCGCGCCGGATCGGTCCCGGCGGGCACGTTCTCGGAATCGATCAATCGGCCGGGATGCTGGAAGTCGCGCGCAGGCGCGCCGCCGCCCTGGGGCTCGGTAACGTCGAGTATCGTCACGGCGACGCCGAATCGCTCGCGTTCGACGCGCGCTCGTTCGACGCGGTGCTGTGCCGATGGGGCCTGATGTTCGTGCCCGACCTCGACGCCGCGCTGCGCGGTGTAAAGAACGCACTGGTCGAGGGCGGATGGTTCGCAACCGCGGTCTGGGCGACGCCGGACAAGGTGCCGATGCTCGGGATTGCCGCCGAGGCGGTTCGCAAAATCGCCCAACTGCCAGCGCCGGCGGGCCCGAGCTTCGATCCCTCGCGGCTTGGCGACACGTCGATCCTCGAAGGCGCACTCAAACGCGCCGGTTTTCGCGAGATCGCAATCGAACGGATCATGGTCCGGTTCGATTTCGAGTCGGCGCAGGCGTTCCTTCAGTCGCGGCTCGATCTGTCGGCGCCGTTTCGCGCGATGCTCGCCTCGAAGCCGGCCGACGTGCAGCGCCGCATCCTGGACGCCGTCGTTAGCGGGGCTCGCGAATACGCCGACGCCGAGGGCCGTATCAGAACGAACAACGAATCAATTCTGTTCGCGGCGCGCGCCTAGCCGGATGCAGCCGCGGCCGGTCCGAGCGCGCGGGAGGGCGCGGGAATATCGCGAGGCCGCCCCGAATGAAGTTCGAGCGCACTCTCGAATCCGTCAGGTTCCCGCTTGTGTCAGGGCCGCGCGATGCTGCTATATGGTTGGAAAGCCGCCGGGAGGTTGGGTCATGAAGCCTATAGCCTATGTCGAACGCCTGAACCGCTTCTACCAGGCGCAGGGTTTTCCGCCCTACAATTGGACGGTCAATGAAACGGCGCCGATTACGCCGCTTGGGAAGCCGCTTGCCCGATGCCGGGTCGCGATGCTGACCTCGGGCGGCGTCTCATGCAGGAACGCGCCGCCTTTCAATCCGCAGGCGCGCAACGATCTTCGCCTCGACACGGTGCCGTCCGACACGGACTCGGGCTTTTTCGCTATCAACGACGGGTATTACAACCACTCCGACGCGGATCGCGATATCAACTGCATATTCCCCATCGACCGCCTGCGCGAGCTCGCATCCGAAGGCGTGATCGGCGAGGTCGCGCCGAACCATTACAGCGGCTTCATGGGCCGAATCTATGTCCGCGCCGCGGTGGTCAATGAGGCCGCGCCCGCGCTCGCACGAAAACTCAAGGAGGAACAGGTCGACGCTTTCCTCCTCGTGCCCGCTTGACCGCTCGATCACCAGACCGTTGGTCTGGTCGCGCGGGTAATCGAGGAAGCGGGAATTCCGACCGTGGTGGTTTCAACCGGCAGGGATTTGAGCGCGCAGGTCAAGCCGCCGCGCACCGTGTTCGTCAACTTTCCGATGGGAAATCCGTTCGGCCGGCCGTTCGATGCCGCGATGCAGCGCGCTATCCTGCTCGACGCGCTGCATGCGCTCGAGACGGTGGCTTCGGGCGGAACGCTCATCGACCTGCCCTACGAGTGGCATGAGGATTTTTCGGTGTATCTAGGCTCCGGCGCAAGAAAGTCGTCCGCTTGAACCAGTCTATCCAGCCCGAAGACGCTAGCGCGCGCGGCATTTCACTGTTCCGTTATTCGCCCGCCCTGATTCTGATGGCGATCGTTATCGCCGACGCCGGCCGGCTTGCGGACCCGGATCTTTGGGGGCATATCCGACTCGGCCAGGCGACGCTCAGCCGGGGCCATCCGCCCTGGCGCGACATCTATTCGTATTCGGTGCCGGGCCATCGGCTCATCGACCACGAATGGCTCACCGAAGTGTGCCTGGCCTGGGTCTATAACGGCTTCGGCGTAATCGGCCTCAAGATATTCAAGTTCCTGTGCACCGCCGCCACGATCGTGTTCCTTGCGGCCGCGATGGGCGCGACCGAAGCGCCGACGCTGGTGCAATTCGGCGTGCTGCTCGCGTCGGCGGTCGCGATCATGCCGCAGATGCAGTTTCGGCCGCAGCTTTTCACGTTTGCGTTTTTCAGCGCGATGCTTGCGATTCTGGCGAAGGAAAATCGCGAGCGGCGCGCGCCGCTCTGGGTATTCGTCCCGATGATGGCAGTGTGGGCGAATCTTCACGGCGGATTTATCATGGGCCTGGCCACGCTCGGCGTCTTCAGCGTCGTGGCCTGCGCGCAGGATATTGCCGCCGGACGCGGCTTTCGGCGCGTCTGGCGGCTTTTCGGATTCAGCGCGGCCTCGGCGCTTGCGACGCTGATTACGCCCTACGGCGCGGGTATCTGGCTGGCGGTGCTGCGGGCGCTCGCAAATCCGTACACCGGCAAGGTGGTGATGGACTGGCAGTCGCTGCCGATAGCCATACTGGGACAATGGTATTCGAAGCCGGGCGGTGTGGTTTATATCGGAATTGCCGTGATGCTGTTCGCCGCGCTTGCGATTTCGCTGTGGATGGCTCCGGCGGCCGACGATCTGCCCCTTGTGGCCGTGGCCGCGATGATGATCGCCTCGACTTTCGTCGCAATCCGCAACCTGCCGATCGCAGTAATTGCGACGGCAACCCCGCTCACCCGCCATCTGGGACTCGCGATTGCGCGGCGGCGCGAAAAACTGGGCCTCGCTCCGGCTGTGTTGCCCGAGCGCTCGAGCCGCGCCAATCAATCCGTCGTCACGATGCTTGCGATTCTAGTCGCGCTCCAAACCGGGCTTTTCTCCGCCCGGATGAAGACTGACGAAGCCTATCCGGCCGGCGCTGTGCTCTTCATGAAGGAGCATCATCTTGAGGGCAGAGTCCTGGGAACCTTCACATGGGGCGAGTACCTGATCTGGCATCTCGAACCGGGCAGCAAAATTTTTATCGACGGCCGTTACGACACCGTCTTTCCGATCAGCTTGATTGGCATGTACCTGCGCTTTCAGTTCGCGCTTCCCGGCGGCGCTCAGGTGCTGACGAAGTATCCGCCGGACTTCGTGCTGATTCCGCCAACGATGCCGGCGTTCAAGCTGATGGAGTCGCAGGCGGGATGGAAACTGATTTACCGCGACCGCGACTCGGCCCTGTTCGCGCGAACCGATTCCGCCGCGGCGCGGATTCCGGGCGTGCCGGTGCTCGTAACCGCGAAAACCTCGCCCGAATACTTTCCGTAGCGCATCGGAAGAGGCGCGCGGCGCTCCACGGATGGCGCGGCGCTCCCGCGCTGTTAATGGCGCCGTGGTGTGATAGTAGAGTTGCGCCGCGTAACGCGCCCAGCGCCGCCGCGGAGCGTCTTGTATGGATAGGAGAGCCTCCCAGACCGGGTTTCCGTCCACCGCCGACGGGAAGGACGATTTCCGCGATCGCTCAAGTGGCGTCGAATCACTCTCCGCCGGAGGCGGGATGTCTTTACTACGCTATTCGCCGGCGCTCGTCCTGTTCGCGATCGTCGTTTGCGACTCGGTCCGAATCGCCGACGCCGACCTTTGGGGGCATATCCGATTCGGCCAGGCCATCCTCGCCCAAGGCCACGCGCCGTTGGTGAACACGTATTCCTACTCGGCGCCCGGATATAAATTCGTCGACCTCGAATGGCTCAGCGACGCGGCGCTCGGCCTTGCGTACAGCGCGCTTGGGATAATCGGGCTCAAGTTGCTGAAGTTCCTGTGCACGGCCGCGACGATAACGCTGCTCGCGCTCGCGATGGGCGAGACGGGCGCGCCCACGACGGTGCAATTCGCCGTGCTGCTCGCTTGCGCTCTGCCGCTCTCGTGGCAGATGGAGTTCCGGCCGCAGCTTTTCACGTTTGCGTTCCTGAGCGGGCTGCTCGTAGTGCTCGGGCGTGAGATGCGCGGGCGGCGCATGGCGCTTTGGCTTCTGGTCCCGATGTTCACGGTGTGGACGAACTTCCACGGCGGGTTCTTCATGGGCTTGGTCGCGCTCGGCGTCTTCAGCACGGTGGTTTGTGCCGAGGATTTTTTCGCCGGACGCGGGCTGGGCCGGGCGCCGCGGCTGTTCGGAGTAACCGCGGCCTCAGCCCTCGCCACGCTGATAACGCCCTACGGGCTGGGCACGTGGCGCGGCGTTGTGCGCGCCGTCAGAAACCCGTACAGCTACAAGATCCTCGTGGAATGGCGGCCGCTGATACCGACCATAGCCCGGCAATGGTCCGCGGGATCGTGGGGACTCGTCTATATAGCGGTCGCGCTCGTGCTGTTCGTTGCGCTCGCGGTGTCGCTGTACCTCGCGCCGGCGACCGACGATCTCCCGCTGGTCGCTTTCGCTGCGGTCGCAATCGTCGCCGCGTTCATGGCGGCGCGCAATCTGGCAATCGCGGAAATCGCGCTCGCGGCTCCCCTGACCCGCCATCTGGGGCTCGCCGTAACGGACTGGCGCGCAAGAAAAGGCCTGCCCGCCGAGCCCGCGCTCGGGCCCTCGAGCCTTGCCAACCAGCTAATCGTCGGCGCAATAGCCGTGGCGTTTGCGATTGAAACCGGACTTTTCTCAAGCCGCCTGCCCACGGACATCCGGTATCCCGCCGGCGCGGTGCGCTTCATGAAGACGCATCGTCTGAAGGGCAAGATCCTGAACCGTTACGCCTGGGGCGACTATCTGATCTGGCATCTCGAGCCGGGCAGCCTGGTCTTCATCGACGGGCGCGAGGACTTCGCCTACCCGGTCCGGCTCGTGGGTGATTACATGCGCTTTTACTCGGCGCTTCCCGGCGGCGCTCAGGTGCTTACGAAGTATCCGCCGGATTTCGTGCTGATTTCGCCCACGATGCCCGCGTTCAAGATGATGGAATCGCGGGCGGGATGGAAGCTGGTTTACCGCGACGGCGACTCGGCCCTGTTCGCGCGAACCGATTCCGCCGCGGCGCGGATTCCGGGCGTGCCGGTGCTCGTAACCGCGAAAACTCGCGTGCAGTATTTCCCGTAGCGAAACGGCGCATGGACCCGGCGCATGGCCCGCTTCGCGGCCGCCACTTCGGCGCTGGTAATACGCTGATAATGTGATAGTAAAATTTACGCCGCGCCTCGGTGAGCCCGCGTCTTCGCTGCGCCGGCGATGCGCCCGGATCGATATCGCGTAAAGGAGCATTTGAATGAAAGCCGCCGTGTTCCATGGGCCCAACCAGCCACTCACTATCGAGGATGTCGAAGTTGACAAGCCGCAGGACCGCGAAGTTCTGGTCAAGACCGTCGCAAGCGGCGTCTGTCATAGCGATCTTCATTTCGTTGACGGGCTTTATCCGTATCCCGCGCCGTCAATCCTCGGCCACGAGGCGGCCGGCATCGTCGAAGAAGTCGGCAAGCAGGTCAGCTACGTCAAGCCTGGCGATCACGTGATCGCTTGCCTCTCGGTCTTCTGCGGATACTGCGAGCAGTGCATGTCGGGCCATCCGAACCGATGCTCGAACAAGTCGGCAACCCAGCGTCCGATGTCGGACAAGCCGCGGCTTTCGCAGAAGGGCAACCCCATCTTCCAGTTCCTCGACGTTTCGTCTTACTGCGAGAAGATGCTGCTGCACGAGAACGCGGTTGTGAAAATTCGCGACGATATCCCGCTCGATCGCGCCGCGCTTATCGGATGCGGCGTTACGACCGGCGTCGGAGCCGTGCTCAGGACCGCCAAAATCGAGCCGGGCTCGACGGTCGCGGTGTTCGGCGCGGGCGGGGTGGGACTTGCCGCAATCCAGGGCGCGCGAATCGCCGGAGCGCGCCAGATAATCGCGGTTGACGTGTTCGAGTCGAAGCTCGCGATGGCCAGGCGCCTCGGCGCAACCGACACCGTCGACGCGTCGGGTTCCGACCCGGTCGAGGCAATCAAAAAGATGACCGGTGGCGGCGTCGATTATGCCTTCGAGGCGATCGGACTCAAGAAGGCTGCCGAACAGGCGTTCTACAGCCTCAAGGCCGGCGGCACCGCGACCGTAATCGGGATGATCCCGATCGGGCAGAAGGTCGAGATCGACGGCTACATGTTCCTGACCGAGCGCAAGCTCCAGGGCAGCAACATGGGCTCCAACCGTTTCCGCATCGACATGCCGCAGTACCTCGATTTCTATCTCCAGGGCCGGCTCAAGCTTGACGAGATGATAAGCCGGCGCGCCCGTCTCGAGGACGTCAACGAAGCGTTCCGCGCAATGAAGGCCGGCGAAGTGGCGCGCACG
>JAKAVC010000070.1 GCA_021817345.1 Deltaproteobacteria bacterium
GTGCGTGAAAGGGAAATCCCTCGCGCGGCAAAACAACAATAACAGCTCATTCAATAAGGTGATTGGCCGCCCAGAGCCAAAGAGCCAAGCGAGCGGCGGTGATAGCTGGCTTGCCGGCCGTCGCCCAGATCGACAGCGCGGCGTAGCGGCTGAAAGCAAGAAGGTTTTCAGCTTCAAGGAGCCAGCGGACGCGCGCCGCACCTTCGGATTCGTGAAGCCCGGAACGGTCAGCTTCGACCAGATGAAGCAACGGCTGAAACAAGCATGGCCGGACCTCAAAGATACTGACTTCCAGACAGGCGAGGCAATTCTCGAAGCCCTCTTCAAGCGCGAAACGGGACAAAAGCGATGAGATTTGACCTGTATGCGGATCTCGCCGCCTTGAAGGCCTGCCCGGCGGACGGCTCGCTGCCGCAGGGCCTTGCGGCGGGTTTCGTGGACGGATGCACTTCCTGGTCCACGCGCGGAAATGAAGAGAAGAACGACGCGCGGCGATGCTACATGCAGCGTGCGTCGCGAGCGATGCTACAGCTTAAGGAATTCAAGCAGCTCAAGCTCGACGCGGACGTTGGGAATCTTCCCGATCCGAGTTGGATCGCCTTCGAGATCGCTTTCACGCTTGAGACGCCATGGTACTCCAAGGACGACCGGCCATTCCACGTGCTTGACAATCCCGTGCGCAAGGACCGTGTCTTTGGCGTGCCGTACATGTCCGCCGCGAGCTGGAAGGGGCTCCTTCGCTGGGCCTGTCGGATGCACGCGGGGTTGCCGGGTTATCTGGAGAAACATGGCAGTAAGCTCGAAGGATGGAGTGATCCGCCTTGGATCCTTCACCTATTCGGGAACGAAAAGAGCGAGGAGGAACATTTCCAACGCGGTACGTTGGCATTCTATCCAGCATGGTTTTCGCGACTCAGTTTCGAGGTCATCAATCCGCACAATCGTAAGATGCGCGCCGGGACTCAGCCGATTTATTACGAGGTGGTTCCGTCCGGCACCAAAGGTACTCTTCGTCTGCTCTACGCGCCGATGCCGAGCTTCGTGGAATACGACAAGCTAAAGTCGGCGGAGACCGTGAAGAAGCTGCTCGATGCCGTCGAGGCATTGCTGACGATCTATGGGATCTCGGCCAAGCGCACTGTCGGTTGGGGAACAGCGAAGATTGAGAGTTGGACGGCAAGGCGGCGGAATACCGAGCCCGTCACCGCGACGCCGCTTGCGGATTTCAAACAGAAAGTCAGTGCGTGGCTCAATTCTTCGCGAGGTGCAACATGAACGGCTTTGCACCTGCCGATGCGTTGCAGCCGTATCGTCCCCTACTGCTGGCAATGGAGGCGGTGGGATGGCTCCACATGACCGGCAAGGCGTCCGTGGAGTTTCTGCGGGACCAAGGCAGGCAAGGGACCGGCTACGAGTATGAGCGCTGGCATGAGCGCGAAAATCCGCCATTTCCGTGGGACGATCTTCTCGCGTGGGTGAAGGGCAGGTTCGGAAAGATCGACGCGATTCAGATCGCCTGGCCGGACATGCTCACGCAGTTCATTACGAAGCACGGAGGCTCGGGCGCCCGTGACCCCGGTATGCTCGGCCTGCTTCAGGCCGCACACGGGATCACTTCTGGCATTGAGAAGAACCTGCCCAAGAGCACCTCGGGCTACCTCGAACAGGACGCCACGCATATGTGGCTGTCGTCCGCGTTCGGGTATTCGCAGCGCAACCTGCTCGCCGACCCGCCCGAGCTACTCACTGTGCAGGGCTGGAACAGGTTGATTGAGGAGATCCACCGGATACTCGCAGAGTTGAAGCATCTCGGCGAGGCAAATACCACTGACACCGGAGCGTGGTGGATCTGGCGCGAGAAGGCGATCGGACCGGAGAGCTTCCTGCGCAAGGCGTTTTCCTCCACGCTTGCTGAGACGCGGCTTCCCAATAATGACGTAACCTTGTGGGATCAGTCCTATGTTGCCGCCGCTCTGTTCAAGAGCGCCGTGGCCGGAGCGATTCTCGAAGCGGAAAAGTTTCCTTGGAAAGACAATCAGATCAAACAGACTACGCGATGGCGCTTGCTCACGGTCGGAATCGGCGCGGACCATTACGAAGCGCGAAGCGTGCGGATCGGAGATTGGCTCGGCGCGCAGCAAATGATCGATGACTTCTTCGAGCGCGTGCGCCGCTTGGTGGAGGTCGATGTCACCGTCGGCGCGCTGCTTTATCGAGACAGCGCCACGGCGGTCTTCTCCTTCCCCGGCGAGCGCTCCGATAGCGGTGATGGCCCCGGTCTCGATGGCAACAAGTGGCAAAGCTGGCTGCAAGAGCGGATCGACGCTATTGCCCAGGAATTCAGTCTCGAAACGCCGCCGTGTTGCCGCCTCAGCGATTCGACCCGTTCGCTCGTCCCCATGGTGAAGGAGATGCGAGAGACTCGCGAAACCCTCGTTGTGCCCCTTCATCGGCCCTGGAAGATTTCTTCGGAAGTCGCTGATGGCCATGTATGCCCGGTATGCCTCGTGCGGCAGAACGGCAACGGCAAGGACAAGCAGGCGCCGTGCAAGGTGTGCGTCAAGCGCCGACGTGGCCGGCTCGATTCATGGCTGGGCGGTAAGCTCGGCTCAGATACCATTTGGTTAAACGAACTAGCCGACGCGAACGATCGAGTTGCGTTACTGACGTTGAACCTGCACATCGAACCCTGGCTTGGGGGTGACGCCGTTGATTCCTTGCGCACGCAGAGCATCGCGACGTGGCGTAGGTTTAATCTCTTGTTGGGAAACATTGCCAATCCGATTGAGCCGTCGGCCCCTTTCGAAAAATTGATTGCGTATGTCAAAGCGAAGCTGCCGAGCTTCGACAAAGGGGATGCGGTCCTCAGTAGCCTGCAAGAAGGCTATAAGTTTGAGCCGGGTTGGAAACCATTCTTCGACAAAATCGTTGAGGATCGCGCCGACGCCCCGAATTGGGATCCGAACAAGTCTCTGCTGATGACGCAGTGGCTCGTCCATCAGCTTTTCCGCAAGCTCCCGTCGCCTGGGCGAGTGCATCGGTTCTGGCATCAAGCTGAAGAATTCTTCTCAGAACTACTCCAGCAATTCCGTGAGATTTCGGCGCGCGACCCGAACCGATGGAGGGTGCGGCGGCTAGTTCTCAAGCCAGACGCGCAAAACACTTGGCGAGATCGACAAGTCTACGATGGCCGCTGGCGCGACGAGCCGATCAGCCTGCTTTACGACGGCGACAAAAAGTCATTCATCACCGCATGCAACTTGGCGCGGCTACTGCGAGCCGACGACTCGAAAGAAAGTCTGCGCAACGTCCAACTGAGCGTCAAAGCGGAGGACGATAATAACAAGGAATGTGAGCTTAAGGTCGCCGACGTTCGTGATGACATTGGCTCTCTCGGTGCTTACCATCCCATTATTCCGCTTGAAATATGCCCGCTTCGGTTCCGGGTGCTGATTCCCCTGGAAGCCGCTTCGGCCTGCGTCGATCTGGCGGTCGAGGCGTGGCAGCGGGAGTTCGCCCGCGTCTGGGACCGGCTGCCGCTGCGGGTCGGCATCGTCGCCTTTCCCCAGAAACTGCCTTTTCAGGCCGTGTTTGAAACGGCGCGCAACATTGAAGAAAGTCTTGAATCGTCCGGCTCGAAACCATGGCGCGTGGTCGAGCGAGATATCCGCGACGGCGTTGTCGCGTTGAATTTTCAACGCCCGGACGGTGGCCGCGAGCTGCGTACGATGCCCCTACGGCTGCCCGACGCACGCGCGGACGTCTTCTACCCCTACCTCGCCGTCGAGGACCGCTCAGTACGCCTCCCACACGACTTTCAGCATCCATGCGGTCAGGTCTATCGTCATGCGTCCGATCTCAGGCCGGGCGACGGTATTCACGTGAGCCTCGCTCGCATCGCCGCGCTCTTTATGGATTCGGCGATCAAACGATTCGACAAGGTGCAACCCCGTCCGCTTTCCGAATGGCGCCGGATGCGGGAAACCTGGCAACTCCTGGACCGCGTGGCTCCCTCTACAAGCGCCCTCCGAGGTGCGTGGAACACGCTTGCAGAGCGGCAGACAGCTTGGCGTAGCCCCGGCAGCGACTGGATACCCGCCGACAAGCAAGTCTGGACCGACCTTGCGCGGGCGACGCTCAGCGATGTGCTGGGAGTCAACGGCGCCCCCCTCGATACCCTGGTCGAGGCGGCGGCTGACGGCGTGCTCGAACGGGCCATTGAGTGGCATCTGTTGGTGCTCAAAAAGAGATTGGGGGAGGTTGGCGATGGACGATAGTCACAAGAGCTACGAGCCGAAAACCCACTTGGGAATGGCGATCGACCCCATTCATGTCGGCACCGGCGGAACGGGCCTGGGCAGGGTAGACAACGCCATCGTCCGCGATCCGGTCACCCGCGTGCCGAAGATTCCGGGCTCGAGCCTCGCCGGCGTTTTCCGGACCTATGCGGCGATGGCCCAGCAGGCGGGTGAGCCGAATCGGCAGGTTGATGGTAAGTCCAAACCGTACTACCCGGACTGCGCAGGGCTTGGTCAGCCGAAGGGCAACAATTCGGGCCACTGCGCCAGAAACGATTGCCCCATTTGCACCACGTTCGGGTTCGCTCGCGGAAACGCCGGTGGCTTCGCCGGTCTTGCGGCCTTCAGCGATGCACACGTGCTGCTCTTTCCCGTGGCGACGCGGGAAGGACCGATCTGGCTCACCTGCCCGATGGCGATGCGCACGGTGGGACAGGAACTTAACGGCGTGGCGGACGATGCGGTTTACCGCAACGGCGGATCGAGCCAGCCGCTCAACCTCGGCTGGCTGCTCTTGCCCGTGAAGCACCTGAATGGGGCTGAGAGCGTCACGCAGGCGCTGAAAGAACGTCAAGTTCCCGAGTACATCCTCGATCACGTCGCCGCCCTTCCTGACAAGCTCTTTTCACACGTCGTGAACAGCAACCTTGAGGTTCGCACCTCAGTCGCGATCGACCCCGAGACCGGCGCCGCCGAGGACGGCGCGCTTTTCACTTACGAGGCCCTGCCCCGCGCGACGGTGCTGGTCTGGGACGTCACCTGCAAGAACCCGGCGCACTTCAAGGCCGGCGGTGAACAGGTCGCGGCAGTTAAATCCCCCGATGACGTACACAAAGTTGTGGCCACGGCTCACCCGTATTTCGAGCACTTGGGCATCGGCGGCATGGGCACGCGCGGGATGGGCCGACTACGAGTCCTGAGCGAAACCGCTTCCCATGCAGAGTCCGCCACAGCCACGGCGAAGGAGCCATCGTGATGGAGAATCTCGATTTCGCCTGTGCCAAGCTTGGTAAGGAACTCGCTGACATCAAAGGTGTCGAGGAGAAAGTTTTCACGGACACACTCGCGGTGCTCGAAGAGCAGGGCGTTTACGCCGCCTTCTTGTTTCTTAACGCGCGCGGGAAGGAGCCAGGGAAAAAGGTTAGCAATGCCAGCGCGGAGTTCCTGCGTAAGACACCGAGCGCGTTGCCGCTGCTTGGCAATGGCGAGGCATTCTCCGCGCTCCAGAAGCTCGCGGAAGACCTCGACCGGCTGCTTTTCGCGCGCGACCTTCTGCGGCAGGCGTTCGTTTACGGTCGCTATCACGCCAAGGCGCGCGGCGGTGTCCGGGGCGAGGCGTGAGCTGGTCGCTCCATCGATGGGTCTGGCAGCTTGACGCGCCGCTTTTCATCGGCATGTCGCCTACGGGAACTCTCAACCGCTGCCGACTCTACGTCCCAGCGCGCGCCATCTGGGCGGCGATTACCGCGGACTTGGCACGCAACGGGAGCAACGGCTTCCCAAAGTACGCTGAGCTGGGAAAGCAGCTCCGCGAACAGGCTCGCTTTACGTATCTGTTTCCAGCGGAGCAGTTGCAAGGCCGCTGGTTGGCCTGGTTGCCTATTTTCGAGCACGGGAAAGGTCTCTGTTGGTACAGGAATGACCTTCTCCCCACTCAGAAAGAGAGCCTGTCTGATCGAGCTTTCCGCCGCCGACTTTTGAACGCGCGACCCGGTACCGCCATCGACGCTACTTCCGGCACCGCCGCCGATGGGACGCTGCGGGAAACTGAGTGCATCAACATGCACTGGAGAACCGAGGCTGACGAGGAAGCAAAACCTGTTGGACTCATTGGCTACGTGTTTCGCCGTGC
>JAKAVC010000141.1 GCA_021817345.1 Deltaproteobacteria bacterium
AAGGAGCGCGCGGCATTCAGCGCCGGCCTGGACCGGGTCTTTTACGCACCCAACGAGGCGCGGGCCCGCGCCGCGTTCACCGAACTCAAAGGCCAGTGGGGGCGCGCTTACCCGAGCGCGGTCGCAATCATCAGGGCGCGCTACAAAAATCGGAACCTCTGTCACTATTTCGTGCGAGATTTAGTAATTGATTATCGAGCCACGACTCAAATTCAACAGCAAAACACTCAATAGCATTTTATAAGTAAGACGACTGACTTGTGCTGAATCTCAGTACTGCTATTGTTGCACCAATTGACGCTCGCTGTCGACCTAGTAAAGGATACCAAACATCAACTAGAACTAGTTGCTAACGTGATACAGGCAAATAATCCAAATATTACTACTGGGTAGCGCTAGTTATTTTTGACTTAGTTTCAAATAGAGCAAAGGAAAAAGAGATGAGAGTAAATAATTCATCGTACGCGCGCAGGCTCGCGGCAAGGATCGCAACGGTCATCGGTCTGACGGCAATGGTCGTCTCTGTGTCAAGCGCGCCGGCAAGGGCCGGGATGGCGCGTATTATTAAGTTCGACGCCTATTCTACAGGCTTGTTGCTTGCTCCAGCAGCCTCCTTTGCCGCCTGTAGCGGAGTGCCTGCCGCGGATACTGCAGATTGTTCTTCCTCAGGAGGGTGCACTTGTTATACGGGTACGGGCGGACTGGAGCACGCCGGGGAATTCAAAACAGCCACATTGAATCTGGCAGTTAGTAACACGGTTACTACCAATAGCCTTGGCGAGCAGTGTGCGCCGTTCGTGGGTCAGGTGATTTTTGGAGGGAAGCAGATCGTCGACCTCGATGCCGCAGGCAGGTACTGCATCCTTCCCGATGGGACGGTTGAGGGGCGTGGTCAGGCCGTTCCTACCGAATTCGTGGAACGCGACGGGAAGACCGCTAGCGTAGCCGGAGAGCTGACTTTCTCTTTCGCTGCGCCGCCATCCAATTCCACCACAACCTCGTCCGTCGCCGGCCTTTTTGCTCAGCCGCTTATTCCCGCCAACCGCGCCAACTACGGAGCCAGCTCCGTCGATCGCGAAATGACCGAGTTCGCTCTAGAGATTTTCCTTCAGTCCCTCCCCCATTAGCGATCGCCTGAAACTCGCCTTCTAAGGCGCATGGAGGAAAGGAGCGTTCTCCGCCGAACCGCCTGGACCCGACCCGGTTTCGTAGGCGGCGCTATGGAGAAACGTTGGCCCGCCCCGCAACTGAACGCGGGGGCAGGAAGAGAGAAAGGGGACCTTCGCGGTTCAGAAGCCATCCCGTGGCTTTTCGGGCACCTTCAGGATTTTCCACCTTAAGATCACTCGATCGCTGTCGCAAAGATCGGGTCCACTTCAGGCCGCAGATCAACCTGCGTTCGGGGCAGCTTTTCTTAGTCGCTCGATCGGGCCATTAACCCAGGTCAGCCCGTTTTCTTCAATCGCACGCAACAGCGCCTCCGTCACCTCCAGAATGAACTTCTCCTGGTTCGCCAGCCGTCGGTATTCGGCGGAAGCCCGCTCGGAGCGCTCAGCGACGGTCGGGTTGCGTTTTTCGATATCCATATGCGCCTCATGATGATCGTTTTCGCCAACATGCGGACGGCGCGCTTACGTTTGGCGCTGGTTCCATCGCAAAGGTTCGATTCGGCGCCACACGGCGGCAGTCGGCCTTCTGGTGACCCCGGAATGGGGTATCGGGAAGTACCGGATACGTGGCCAAGTCGGACCGAACGCCGAAGGCGAAGTGGAACACATGGCGGCAGGACGAATGATGCTTCAGGCGCCTACCCCGGCAGCCACGCCGCTCTGCCGAAAATCTCGTCTCCCGCGCCGGATCTCCTCAGAGGGGACCTTAAGGCGCAGTGGCAGCCCGTAGGTAAAGCAAAACGTGTTCGCGCCACTGAGCTGCCCCCGAAAATCGGTCCGTCTGAGATGTCGGGTCCTCCGGATATGCTAAGGAGGACGGCATGCGCAGAGGGCAGTACACGAAAGAGCGCAGAGGTCATCGGGGTGCTGGAGGAAGCCGAGGCGGGCAAGACGGTCAAGGAGATCTGCATGAGCGAACGGCGGGCGCGCAGTTAACGCTGAACCTTGACTGGCTTTAGGGTGGAACGGCTCGACCGGGTGCGAACCACCGAGGCGCTGAGATTTGCCCGCGCCGCCGGCGTGCCGCTGGAAAAGGCTGGTGGTTGATGCCGCCCCCCCCGCGAGCGCTGACCTGCCTCCGTTCTTGCTTCAACAAACTCAAGCTGTTCCGTATTATGGAGGGCGTGAAGGCAACCCCCCGATGACGGCCAGCGAGATGGCGCGCAGAGGCGGGCGCGCGCGTCTAAACGGGCGCAAGGGTGGCAGGCCGAAAAAAACGCAAGCTGATGGCGCATAACGCAATGCCTGCATCCGAAGCTCGCCAGGACCTCTACGAGCACGACTATTACAGTTGGACACTCGAGCAGTCGCGTGCGCTGCGCGAGCGCCGGGCCGGAGCGCTTGACTGGGAGAGGTTGGCGGAGGAGGTCGAGGACTTGGGCAAAAGCGAAGCGCGCAGCCTCAAGAGCCAGCTCGCAAGGCTCCAGGCGCACCTGCTGAAGTGGCGGCTGCAGGCCGCCCGCCGCGCGCGCTCCCGGCGGACCGCCAACAGCTGGCGCGCCTCGGTTGAGGGGGCGCGCCAGGAAATCCGCGACCTGCTCGATGAGAGCCCGGGACTTAAGTCTCGACTGCCCGAGATCTTGCCCAAAGCCTTCACCGCCGCCGTAAGTCTCGTCCGCCAGGAAACCGGCTTGGACCGCTCGGTCTTTCCGCCGCGTTGTCCGTGGACCTTCGAGCAGATCATGGACGAAAGCTTCTGGCCGGAAGCCTAAGGCTCAGTCTCTATTCAGAATGGCGGCCAGTTCGCCCGCCCTTCCCTTTCAATATCTGATAACCTCCTTTATCCAATACGAAAGGGGGAGGCCCGCTAATTGAAACGGGACATGGACATCGTCAGGGAGATCCTCTGCAAAATTTCCGATGCGCCAGGGAAGCCGGACCAAGACCTCCTGGTCAAGGACAAGACTTCCGAAGAAGCCGAAAGGGTTCTTTACCACGTCGAGTTGTTAGTAGAGGCGGGGCTTCTGAAGGGACAACAACCACCACTGCGCAGACTCGGCACGCCAATGTGGACTGACCTCGATCTCACCTGGGCGGGGCATGATTCCGTCGACGCCATCCGCGACCCCCAAATATGGAACGAAACCAGAAAGGGGTTGGAGGCCGCCGGCGACCAGCGCGGGGAGGCCGCTTTCGGCGGCCAGCGTCGCCTGTGCGCGATTCGGGCGGTCAATGCAATTGGCGGCGACTCGGCCATCTCTCGCAATTTGGACTCAGCTATGGCCTAAGTCTATGCTCTGGTTATGGCAGGCGCGGTGAACGTCCACGAAGCCAAGACCAATTTCTCGAAGCTGCTCAAGCGGGCGCAGCTGGGCGAAGAAATCGTCATCGCCAAAGCCGGCCGGCCAGTGGCGCGGCTGGCGCCGCTGGCCCGGCCGGTGCGCGCCCGCCAGCCGGGCAGCGCCAAGGGGCGCGTGACCATGACGGCCCGACTTCGACGCGCCGCTGACGCGAGAGCTGCAAAAGGCCTTTGAGTGAAGCTTTTGCTCGATACTCACGCCTTTCTATGGTGGATCGTCGACGATCCTCGGCTCTCCAGCCGCGTGCGCCGCATCCTGGGCGCCGGCGCCAACACTTCGGCGGTGTCGCCGTCGATCGGCAAAAGCGGCCTGCGTCGAAGCCGCGCGAGCGCGCTCAGCCGGCGCTGGCGGATTATGTCGGCGTCGGGCAGGTGCGCAAGTTCAAGGTCCCATTTGCGACCCGCGTATGGCCGGGCGACACGGTTACCTGCCGCGGCAAGGTCACCAACAAGACCGAAAAGAACGGTGAAAAGATAATCGAGGGCGAGCTCGAGGTCGTCAATCAGAAGGGCGAACCCGCGATTAAGGGCTCGTTCGCGGCCGCCTGCGCCTGACGTGTTCGCGCCGCAGCGCGCGAAGCGTCGCAGCCAGCGAAAAAGCCGCGATCATCCTGCGATGCCGGAGCCTTCCCACTACCCTGATTCGCTTGTTTTATCTCTTGACACCGGGCGCCCTTATCGGACAATTTGCGGTTAGCTTATCCGCTACGCCCGTAGGCGGGCGCTTTATGCGAAACCTCCTCACATCGTGAGGAGGTTTTTTTCTAAATGGGGGGCGGCGGAACGGCGAACGGACGTTTAGCAGCCATCGTCGCGGACCTCCTCCACATCCGCATCCGCGGCAGCGGCGGCCTTCCCGTCGGCTACGGCTGCGCGGTCTGCCTGCGTCCCGTCAGGGCTGGCGCGGCGTGCTGGCGGGGGCGCGCGCCACCACTTGGAGAGAACGCGGTTTTCTGTTGCACTTCTGTTGCACTGCGATCCGGGTTCAAGGGGGTCGGATCGGGTTGGACCGTGGGATCATGAAAGTGCATAAAGTCCAACAGGGACGGGGGGTTTGTGAATTTCAGCAGCATTTACGCGGACTTGCTTGAAATGCCCGATAAAGGACTCAAAATCCTCCGTGGGCAACCACATGCGGGTTCAAGTCCCGCCCTCGGCACCACGATTCTCCCTGGCTGTCAACGCTTTCGGCGGGTCCGTCCGTTGGCGCCATCCCTCATCCGAGCCCGTTCTTCGCGGGCGGCCTGGACGGAGCCAGAGCGCGGGCACGCGCCGTCGGCATAGTCGGAAGCCTTCCTTCACGAACGCGAGCAACTACGCCCGGAGTCCAAGTCACTTGCGAGCGAACCTTGTCCCCGGAGTTGCTTGTGAAGGAGCCTGCTTGCCGACAATCGTACCGTCTCCCGTTCGCGTCCGTTTGCAATTGATGCCGAAAAAGTGCATCTGGAGTATAGCTTAACCGCCGCTCCTGAGAGAGAAACGCGTCAATGCTCAAAACCCGAATCACGGAACTGTTTGGTATCGAGTACCCGATTGTCTCGGCCGGAATGGGTGGAGTTGCGCTGGCCGAACTCGCGGGCGCCGTGTCCGAGGCCGGAGGGCTCGGGACGATAGCGCTGGCAGGGCTCCATGCAGAAGCAGTCCAGGCCGAAATCGCAGCCGCGCGGCGGATCACAAAGAAACCGTTGGCGGTGAATCTTCTGGTTCCTTTTCTCGCGCCCGGGGTTATCGACGCGCTGCTCAAGGAGCCGATACAGGCGATCACGTTCTTTTGGGGCGAGCCCGCCGAACAGATTCCGCCCGTAAAGAAGGCCGGGATGAAGGTTATCTGGCAGTGCGGTTCACTCGAAGAGGCGGTCGCGGCAAAAGATGCGGGCGCCGACGTGATCATGATGCAGGGAGTTGAAGCGGGCGGCCATGTGCGCGGAACCACCACGACGCTTGCTCTGGTGCCCGCCGCGCGCGATGCGCTCGGTCCGAATACCCCGCTGCTCGCCTCGGGCGGCTTTGCCGATGGACGCGGCCTGGCTGCCGCTCTTGCGCTTGGCGCGGACGGCGCGGTATTCGGCACGCGCTTTGTCGCCTCGCGCGAGTCGGCCGCACACGCGCTCTACAAACAACGCGTGATCGACGCCAGCGCGCAAGAGACCCTCCATACCGAGCTTTTCGACGTCGGCTGGCCTCACGCACCCCACCGGGTGATTCGAACCAGGCTCGTCGAGGAGTGGGAACGCGCCGGACGCCCCGTGAGCGGTCAGCGCCCCGGCGAAGGACAGGTCATAGGAACATACAAGGGCACAGGCCCTGACGTTCCTCTGGTCAAATATTCGGTGATGACCCCAACCGACTATATCGAGGGAGACGTGGAGCAACTTCCGTTTTATGCCGGGATGTCGGTGAACTTGGTCAACGACGTGATGCCGGCGGCCGGAATCGTGCAGCAGATCGCGCGCGAGGCCCAGGAAGTAATAAGCGAGAGGCTCACATCGCTCGTAAAATAATAACCGGGATGTCCCGGAATCCGCTGATAATGCCTCCCCTTTGACAGCTCCGGCACTCTAGTGTAATGTCTCTGAATTAAATGTAGCGTTTGTTCGTCTATTCAGCATGAGAGTACAGCAATGCTGGATGGAGATAAGCGGAACCGATCGGGCCGAG
>JAKAVC010000128.1 GCA_021817345.1 Deltaproteobacteria bacterium
GGCCTCGGATACCGTGCGCTTTGGATTCCGGAGGCTGTTGGTCGCGAGCCGTTTCCCCATGCGGCCTATCTGCTGGCAAACACGCGGCATCTCAATCTCGCAACCGGCATCGCCAATATCTGGGCGCGCGACGCTATCACGATGGCTGCGGCGTCGAAGACCGTCGCCGAACTTTCCGGCGGCCGGTTCGTGCTCGGTATCGGTGTGAGCCACAAGCCGCTGGTGACCAACCTGCGCGGGCACATGTATTCGAAGCCGTACAGCTACATGAAAGAGTACCTGCCCAAGATGAAGACCGCGCTGTACCGGGCGCCCGAGCCCAAGGAACCGGTGCCGATCCTTCTCGCGGCGCTTCATCCGAAGATGCTCGCGCTCGCGGCGGCCGAGGCCAACGGCACGCATACCTATTTCGTGCCGCCCGAGCACACCGCGAAGGTGCGCGCCCAGATCGGGCCGAAGCCGTGGATTTGCGCCGCGCAGGCGGTCATCCTCGAGACCGACGCCTCTAAGGCCCGCGCCGCCGCGCGCGAATACATGAAGACCTACGTCCCTCGCCTGCCGAACTATACCAACAATCTGAAGAACCTCGGCTGGAAGGACGCGGATTTCGAAAACGGATGCAGCGACGCGCTGGTCGACGCGATTGTCGCGTGGGGAACGGAAGACAAAATCCGCGACCGTATCGACGCGCATCTGAAAGCCGGTGCTACGCACGTCTGTATCCTGCCCCTGAAGTCCGACGGGTCGCCATACCCTGACGATCGGGCGATACAGGCATTCGCGCCAAAGTGAGCGTGCCCGGTTCAGAGGTTTAGAACCGAAATCTCAAGGAGCAGGCGGGCCGTCCCAACCGGATTGGCCCGCCCTTAACTTTGCGGAGCATTGCCGTTGATAAGTCCTCATAGTCCGCGCGGAATTGCCGCAGCCGGCCTCTTCATCGCCATGGCGGTGACGTTGGCGGGATGCGGTCCGTCGCAGAAGGAAATCCAGGCCCAGCAGGCCGAGGCGGCCGCGCTTCGGGCCGAAACGTCCGCCGCACGCGCGGAACAGGCGGCGAATAACGCGATGGTCGCGGCTCAGAAGGCGAAAGTCGCCGCCGACAAGGCCGCCAAGTCGGTCCAGGACGCGACTCGCGAATTGAACAAGGCGTCCGACAAGCTCGAGCAACTGCGAAAGTGGGAAGCTGTCCGAAGGCACATCCCCGCCAGAACAAAGGCCGCGCCTGCCGCCAAGCCCTCTGAAGCCGCTTCCGCCGCACCCGCGCCGTAGCCGCGCGACCTGTTGACTTCTCATCCGCGGATGCGACAGCGTTTCTGCCCGGGGGCTTCCGCAGTTCATTTTCGGCGCCGAGGTAGGTTGACGATGGCTTCGCAAGCGGGCAAATCCGCTGAGCTTTCGGCCGAGGAAATCGCCCGCCGCAAGGCGGAGGTCGAGGTTCGCGGCCGCATCATCAGCGAGGGACCGAGCCGCCACGCGTGGCTCAATATCGCAGGGCCGCTCGGCGCACTGATCCTCGGCGTCTTCTTCGCCGCGTTTTATCTGAGTCCGATTTCCGTCATCCGATGGGCGCAGCGGATGGATCTCGGATCCTCCGGGATAACCCGGAACAGCGTCGCGCTCCAGGACGGCGGCCTGATGAGCTACTACATCACCGGCGGATATCCCGGGATGGATCCCGTGCTGCTCATCCACGGGCTTGGGCCGAACGCGGGGCTAGTGTGGCGGAGCGTGATGGAGCCGCTTTCGGAGGGCCATTACAAAGTGGTCGCGCCCGACCTGATGGGTTTCGGGTCGTCGGACCATAGCCAAAAAACCTGTTCCATCGCCTACGAGGCCGGCGCGATCGCGCAACTGGTCAAGCAACTCGGACTCCAGCACGTCAACGTGATCGGATGGGACGTCGGCGCGGACGTGGCGCTCTATTATGCCGAGGTCCATCCGGAGAACGTCGAGCGCCTCATCCTGGTTTCGGGCGGGATGTTCGGACGCGAGGGCGCGAACGTCCTGCGCAAGGGGATGCTCCCGGCCAACGCGCAAGAAATGGAGCAGCAGGTGGACGAGAGCTTCTTCGACCTGCCGCCGATGCCCTCGTTCATGTACGAGAGGATGATGGCGTCGCTGGCGGCGGATTTGCCGGCGGAGACCGACATGCTCGATTCCGTGCCCAAAGACGAGGCGCGCATCCGGGCCAGGATGGGCAGGATTTTCAACACGCTCACCGTCGTGCTGTGGGGTGGCAAGGATCCCTACTACAGTCCGCATCGTGGAGCGGCGCTGCACGCGATGATGCCCGGGTCGGCCAGCATCGTCTTCAAAACTTCCGGCCACTACCCGCAACTCGAGCATCCAAAGGATTTCGCCAACACGACGCTCTTCATCATGAAGCAAACCGAGGGAGGCCAGTAGCCGCGCCCGCGCTGACGCGGACTATCGCGCGCGCACTTGCCATTGCGGCTTCCCTTTGGGATAAGGCGAAAGTCACACTCCGAGCAACGAGGCAGCCATCGCATGAAGCTCTACAACATGAATCTTTCGAACTTCGCGACCAAGTCGCGGATCGTCGTCTATGACAAGGGCCTGAACGTGGATATCGTCTCGCCTCCGGGCAACGATCTTCACTCGCCCGAGTACCTGAAGATCAATCCCCTCGGAAAGATTCCCGCGCTTGACGTCGACGGGATGGTCATCCCGGAGTCCGAGGTAATCAACGAGTACTTCGAGGACAAATTCCCCGAGCGCCCGCTTCTGCCAAAGTCGCCCGAAGGGCGTGCGCAGGTCCGGACCTTAACCCGCTTCCACGATCTTTATCTCGAACCGCCGCTGCGCGCGTTGTTCGGCCAGATGAACCCGAAGACGCGCGACGACAAGGTCGTCAACGAAAAACTGAGCGAGGTGAACAAGCGCCTGGACGAACTCGAAACGATGCTGGCGCCGAGCGGATTCGCGATCGGGCCGGAATTCACGCTCGCGGACTGCGCGCTCGCGCCCACGATCTTCTTCGCGATCGCGCTGCTTCCGATGTTCGGCGCGAAACCGCCGCTCGAGGGCAGGCCGAGGCTCGCCGCATGGTGGAATCACGTGCAGACGCGCCCGTCGGTCAAGAAAGCGCTCGGCGAGATGCAGCAGGCGCTGGCCGCGATGCAGGGCCGGTAGGAACGGCGTGGCCTAAGCTTCGGAAACGCCGAGCCGGAAACGAATCGAGGCCGCGGGCCGGGATCTCCCGGGTTGCGGCCTCACCTTTTTTGCGCCACGCCGGCGAACTCGTCCGCGCGGTGTACGCCCCCCCATGGCTCAGGTACGAGTAGAGCAGCGGCAGCAGAAGCCTGGTTGCCGTGCGCTACGTATCGGTCGAACGTTGCGGCCGAGGTGATTAAGGAAGAAGCAAACACCAGAGTGTCTCCTGTGCGCTTCCTGACTGTCGGGGCGAGGTCGGGATTATGAGACGGCGGCGCTTTAGCCGCCGTCGGTTTGCATCGAGGCGGCCTTTACGAGTGCTTCGTGCAGGAGGCCGTTGGAAGCGATCATTCCCGAACGCACCGTGCGCTTCTGATTGAAGCGCATCGCGCGCCCCCTGATGTCGGTCATCATCCCACCCGCCTCGGTCACCAGCGCAGCGCCCGCCGCAATATCCCATTCGTTCTTGGGCGTGCGGGAGAATGTCGCGTCTGCCTTCCCGCCCGCAACCAGTGCCAGCTTGTAGGCAACGCTGCCGGTCGGGCTGAACCTGAGCACCCCGTGATAGACTTCCCATTCGCCGCGCGCGGTCTCGCTGCGGCTCGCGAGCACGCGGGCCCGTTTGAGCACGCGCGTCCGCGTAACGCGGACGGTGACGTCGTTCAGATGGCATCCCATTCCGCGCGCCGCCCAGAACATCTCGTCCTTTACCGGGTTGTAGGTGATTCCGAGGATCGGCGCGGTGCGCTCGACCAGGGCGATCGCGACACAGAACTCCGGGATACCCTTGATGAACTCCTTGGTGCCGTCGAGCGGATCGACGATCCATACGCGCCGGCGCGTGAGTCGATCGCTGGTGTCGGCGGTTTCCTCGGAAAGCCATCCGTAATCGGGAAACGCCCGCGTCAGCATCCCTTTGATCGTGCGATCGGCCTCAAGGTCCGCGGTCGTAACCGGATTGTCGTAGCCCTTGGAGCCGACCTTGTACGAGCCGCGCCGGTAATGGCGCAAGAGAATTTTGCCTGCCGCGAGCGCCGCCCGGCGAGCAGCCTCAACTTCGCGTTCGAGTCCCGCGTCCACCGCGACCGGTTCCTGCGCACTTTTCTTTGGCGCGATTCGCGTCGTGCGGGCCGCGCCGTCCGCGCTTTTTTTCGTTCTCCTGGATGATGGCATCGGGTTACGACCTGGCGGCTGCCGCCTTCTGGCGCTTTCGTTTCACTCGGTTGTAGGCGTCCGTGACAATTGCGAGCATCTCTTCGCGTTTCTCGTAAAGCCGCCTGGGCTTTCGCCGACGCCGGCGCGCAAGCGCGTAGGCCGCGATTATCGGAAGCGCCACGGTCGAATCGACGTAGCATACCACGGAATCGGGCAGCCGTTCGGGATCGATCTTTCCCCAACTGACAGCCTCCGACGGCGTCGCGCCGGAAAGGCCGCCGGTGTCGGGGCGCGCGTCGGTCACCTGCAAAAAGTAATCGTGCCCTTTTTCCGACACTCCCATCACTTCCTGTATCTGCGGCTCGGTCTGCAGCATGAAGTTTTTCGGCGAGCCGCCGCCCAGGATGAAGACCGCGCTCTTGCCACCCGTCTTCTTCGACCAGTAAACGATCGACGCGGTCTCGTTGACGTCGGCGAGCGGATCGAGCCTGAGCGCCTTGCCCTCCAGTTCGAGAAGCGCAAGGTTCATCCCGATCGACGAATCGCCCGGCGACGAGGTGTACACCGGCACCGCATGGCGGTACGCGCAGGCCAGCAGCGACTTTCCCTTGAGCTTCAGAATCCGCTCGCGCTCGGCGACGTAGCGGCCGGCACGGTAATGGAACTCCGCTGTGCTCATCGGATGCTGGAATTCCTCGTTGGCCGCGACTTGGCGGAAGAACGCGTCGGTATCGAGCAGCACGTGGTAATCGAAAAAAATGTCGTAGATGCGGACGACGCCCTCGTTGCGCAGCGCAACGTCATCGGCCTCGGCCGTTCCCTGGTACATCTTGAGGCCGAGCCCGAAATGGGTGTCATGGTAAAGGTTCGCCCCGGTCGAGACGACCCAGTCGACGAAACCGTTTTCGATGAGCGGGATGAGACATGACATCCCGAGTCCGGCCGGCGTCAGCGCTCCCGTGATGCTCATTCCGACGACCACGTCCGGTTCGAGCATCTTCTCGGCAAACAGCCGGCACGCCTCCCGCAGGCGCCGCCCGTTATAGGCAAGAAACGACGCGTCGACCAGGTCGGCCGCCGTCATCTTTCCGTTGACCGGCCGAGGGTCGATAAGCGCGCCGCCGAGCAGCCGGGATCTCCTTTTCTGGGCCATCTTCTCTCCTTGCAGGAATGCTCCCGTCCCCTTACGAGGCCAAGCAGCCGCGTTGCGAACCTGCAACCTCCGGAAACCGCGGGGATTTGGGAGCCGTCGAAATCCTAGCGGCGACAATGACTGGTTTCCATCCTTTCGGTTTGCCCGGCATGATTTCAATAGCCTAAGATTTAAGTGGGGTTTTGATTCTCGTCTCCCGAGCTTGGGGGTGCGGCGATGGCCGTTATCGCGATCAACCAGCAGATTGGCAGCCGCGGCATCGAGTTGGGCAGGCTCGTTGCGGAGCGGCTCGGTTACCGGTTTCTTGAGCGCGACGATATCGTGAGCGAAGCCTCGCGCGTGTACAACGTTGACCCGAAACAGTTCCTCATCATCGACGAACGCCAGCCCCATTTCTGGGAACGCTCTAACGCCGAAACCGAACGCCTGCTCTCGTTCCTGCGCTCCGTGCTTTTGAAGCACATGGCGGCCGACCGGGTGGTATTCGTAGGCAGTTCCGGCGCCCACCTTTTACCGGAATGCGGGTGCGGGCTCAGGGTGCGCGTGGTCGGCACGTTCGAACAGCGCGTCGAACGCGTCGCCGCCGACGAGGGGATCGGGCGCGCGGCAGCGGAAAAGCGGGTGCGCGATCACGACCGCGAAGTGCGCGCTCGCGCGCAGGCCGTGATCGGCGTCGATCTCGATGATCCCGCCTTCTATCATCTGGTCGTGAACACCTCGATGGTCTCGCTGGAGGCGTTCGCCGACGCTCTCAAGGCGGTCGCCGCGCGGCTCGATGAGCGCCACGCGGAGGGGTTTCCGCACCTGAGCGACGCCTCGCTCGCGGCGCAGGTCCGCGCCGCCCTGCTGGTCCATCCCAAGTTCGGCTCCGCGCAGGTGGCCGTTGAGTGCGGCGACGGAACCGTGCGGCTCACCGCCGCATGCCTGGTCGCGCCGTGGGACGATCTTGCGCGCAAGGTCGCGCGCCAAATCGAGGGCGTGCGCGAAGTCGAGGTGAGTGCGCAACAGCCGCCGATGCCGTATCGGTCCGAATAGCCCCGCGCCGCATCCATATCCGGGCACTTACGCGCGAGGCGGGCTCGTGCTATCGTCGCGCTCCTTTGGAACGTGATGGAAAGCCTCATCGTCCTGCTCGCCACTGGAATCTACTCGGGCTACGCGCCGTTCGCCCCCGGCACCGCGGGATCGGTCGTCGGCGTGATCCTTGGCTACCTGGTATGCGCCCCGATATGGCATCGCTCGCCCGTGGGTTTCATTGCCGGCTTCGCCGTCGTCTTCGCGGCCTCGTGCTGGATAGCGGGCCGCGCCGAGGAAATCCTCCAGCAGCACGACTCTCCGCATATCGTGCTCGACGAAGTGCTCGGGATGATCGCCACGATGTACCTGAACCCGCTCGGATGGCCGTGGCTTGTGGCGGGCTTCGTGCTTTTCAGGTTGTTCGATATTATCAAGCCGTTTCCGGCGGGACTGATCGACGCCCGGCTCGAAGGCGGGTCGGCGGTGATGCTCGACGACCTGGCGGCCGGGGTTTACGCCAACCTCGCTGTTCGGATTCTCGCTCGCCTGCTCTGAGAACCGCGCGCCAAGTCCCGTAAACCGCGCTTTCGCGGGAGGCATAGATGATTCAGCGAGCCGTAGTCCTTTCCACCGGCGACGAACTCACCAGCGGCAAAGTCGTCGACACCAACTCCAACTACCTCGCCGACAAGCTGCACGAAATCGGAATCGATCTCGTCGCCGTGATCACGGTCGGCGACGTGCCCGAGCGCCTGGAATGGGCATGGCGCACGGCGCTCGGGATGGCGGACGTGGTCATTTCGACCGGCGGAATCGGCCCGACTTCCGACGACCTGACCACCGAGACGATCGCGCGCATCACCGGACGCCGCCTGGTGCGTGACGAAGCGACCGTCGAGCACATGCGGCGCCTGTTTTCCTCGATCGGCCGCCCGATGCCCGACAACAACCTGAAGCAGGCCGATTTTCCCGAAGGCGCCGAGATAATCCCCAATCCCCTCGGCACCGCGCCCGGCTTTCAGCTTCCCGTGATGGACGGCGAGCGTATCACGCACCTGATCGTGATGCCCGGCGTGCCGCGCGAGATGAAACCGATGATGGAAAACTGGGTCGTCCCGTGGCTCAGGCAGAATCGCGGCACAGACACGGTCTTCGCCGTGCGCATCTTCCAGACGTTCGGCATCAGCGAGTCGGGACTCGACGCGGCGGTCGCGGGACTCATCAAGCCCGAGGAAGGACGCGTTGCTTTCCGCGCGAGCTTTCCGCAGATCTCGCTACGCGTCACGGTCGAAGGCAAGCCCGGCGAGGCCGAGCGCCGCCTGGAGGAACTTGCCGAGCGCGTGCGCGCCAAGGTCGGCCATTTCATCTTCGCCGAGGGCGACGCCTCAATGGAGGAAGTCGTCGGGCAGCTCTTTGCGCGGCGCGGACTGAAGCTCGCGGTAGCCGAGTCGTGCACCGGCGGATTAATCGGCCATCGCCTGACCAACGTTCCAGGCAGCTCGCGGTATTTCAAGGCCGACTTCGTTACCTACTGGAACGATATGAAGACCGAGGTGCTCGGCGTAAGGGCCGAGACGCTCGAGAAGCACGGCGCGGTGAGCGAGGAATGCGTGCGCGAGATGGCGGCGGGGGCGCGAAAACGCGCCGGCGTTGACGTTGCCATCGCAACCTCCGGAGTCGCCGGTCCCGAAGGCGGAACGCCGGACAAACCGGTCGGCACGGCATGCGTCGCGCTGGATTCTGAGAACCTCGTGGTCTCGCGGCGCTACCAGATGCGCGGGACGCGCGACTGGGTGAAGCTGCTGACCTCGCAGGTCGCGCTCGACTGGCTGCGCCGCTACGCGCTCGATTTGCCGATCGCCGAGTCGCAACTTTTCCGCCGCTAGTGGTGCGCGCCCGCCGCGCGGCGCCTGGTATCACGCGCGCGGCGGCTGGCACCTCAGGCGCGGCTCAACCCTCAGCGAGGCTCGGATTTCCGTTCGAGGCCGACGTTTTGGCGGCGAACGCGTCCATCGGGACGAGCGGCGGACGGCGGCGGCGCTTCAGCTCTTCGAGTTCCGCCCTGGCCTTCGACTCGGCGTTGGCGCGGCGAATCTCCTCGAGCTTGTCGGCGAGCTCCGCGCCTTGCAGCTCGCGGCTCACGCCCGCCTGCGAGAGCGTCTGCTGGATCGACTCGCGCACCTCTTCGAGCGCGCGCACGTCCTCGTCGTAGGAAAGCTCTTCGAGCGCGCGCTGAATTCTGACGCGCGCCTGTGCGTTTCGAAGCCGCGCGACCATCCGCACCTTCTCGACCTTGAGCTTCTCGATTTCGCCCTTGAAGCCGAGCAGATTTTTCTTCGCGTCCTCGGCTTCGCGAGTCAGCTCGGCGAGTTCGTCACGCAGCCGCGCGCATTCGGCGTCGAGTTCGTGCTTGCGCCGAATCAGCACCAGCGCAATCCCGTCCTCGTTCATGTCGGCCGCTTGCGCGGCCTGCTCCGCGACTTCGCCGAGTTCGGCGGATTTCGCCTTGAGCTCGCGTTCGAGCTTGTTGCGCATGTAAATGACGCCCGCGGCCGCGGTCTTGAGCTGCTGATAGCGGCGCACGCGCTCGGCGATCGCGGCTTCATAAACGGCCTCGGGATCGCGCGCCTCGCGCGATTTGAGCCAGCGGCTCATCTTGCCTCCCACCAGGCTGAAAAATCTCTTGAAGAACATTTTGCTGCCTCCTCGGCCAGGCGGTGTGCGCGGTTACGCCGCCCGCGTCCGTTGAATTTGCAAACGATTCAGTGCCGGCGGATGGATCTTCATAGTGTCGGAGTCCATCGTCGAACGCCGTCATTCGTCTTCGGAGCGAAGCCCAAGCTCCGCGACGTTTATCCCGAGTTCGCGCATCTTCTGCTGAAAACTCTGCCTGTACATCCCGACCCGCTCGGCCGCGCGCGAGATATTGCCGCCGGTGGTCTGGAGCGCGCGCACAAGATATTCGCGCTCCCACTGGGAGACGAATTTTTCCTTCGCCGCGCGAAAGCTCAGAGCCTCGTCCGCGCCGTTTAACGAAGCCGCGCCGTCGGCGGCGGCAGCCGCGGTTGCGCCGTGGCCGGGATGCGCCGATGCGGCGTCGGGCTCGCCCGAACCAAACAGGTCGGCGGGAGTTATCTCGCCGGTGGATGAAAGGATCACGGCCTGCTCGAGCGCGGCGCGAAGCGAGCGCACGTTGCCGCGCCATTCGTTCTCGACGCACGCGCGCATCGCCTCGGGCGTGAGCTGCTTGTGCGGCGTGCCGAATCTCCTGCATGCGTCTTCGAGAAAGAACTGCGCGAGCAGCGGGATATCCTCGCGGCGGCTTCGAAGCGGCGGCACGCGAATCTCGACCACCTTGATGCGGTAGTAGAGATCCTCGCGAAAGCGCCCGTCGGCGACCATCGCTTCGAGGTCCTGGTTGGTCGCAGCGATAATTCTGGCGTCGACGGAGAGCGGATGGTTTCCGCCGATTCGTTCGAACTGCTTTTCCTGGATCGCGCGCAGCAGTTTCGCCTGGGTCTCGAGGCTCATGTCGCCGATTTCGTCGAGGAACAGCGTGCCGCCGTCGGCCGCCTCGAACTTGCCGGCGCGGCGGGCGACCGCGCCCGTGAACGCGCCCTTCTCGTGGCCGAACAGTTCGCTCTCGACCAGTTCGCGCGAGAAGGCCGCGCAATTCACCGCCACGAACGGTCCCGACGCGCGCGGACTGCGGAAATGGATCGCGCGCGCGACCAGCTCCTTGCCGGTGCCAGACTCGCCGCGAACAAGCACGGTCACGTCGGTCGGCGCGACCTTCTCGATCGTCTCGAAAACGCGGAGCATCGCGCGCGAGCGCCCGACCATGTCCTCGAAGCGCCCGGTCTCGAGCCTGACCTGTTCAAGCAGTTGGCGATGGGCGAGCTTAAGTAGCTGCTTCTCCATCACCTTGCGCACCTTGATACGCAGTTCGTCGTTGTCGAACGGCTTGGGCAGGTAGTCCTCGGCGCCGGCCTTCATCGCCTCGACCGCGATTCGCTGCGAACCGTAGGCGGTTATCATCAGGACCGCCGATTCGGGGTCGAGCCGGCGTATCTCGCGCAGCAGGTCGAGTCCGCTCATCCCCTTCATGCTGAGATCGGTGATGACGACATGGAACAACCCGGCGCGGATCTTTGCGAGCGCCTCTTCGCCGGACTCCGCGGTTTCGACCTCGTAGCCTTCCTTGCCGAAGAGGCCGCGCAGCGCGACCAGGATTCCGCGCTCGTCATCGACGATTAAGAGCCGGCCCTTCATTCGCGCACCCCCGATGCGGAGCTGTCAAAGGCCGCGGCCGGCCGAGCCTCGGGCGCGGAAGGCGCCTCGGACGCACGGCCGTTGCCGTTGCCCTGCGCCGATTCAGACACGCCCGCGCCGGCAACGGCCCTCAGCGCCGCGTCGGCGAGCGGAACCGAAACCGAAAACTCCGTCCCCTTCCCAACCGTGCTCGTCACCTGGATACGGCCGCGATGTGCCTCGACTATCTTTTTCGCCACGCCCATCCCGAGCCCGGTGCCGTTGGTCTTGGTGGTGTAGAAGGGATTGAAGATTTTCGCGAGCTTGTCTTCGGGAATACCGCATCCGTTGTCGCGGATAGAGGCGATCGCCGCCACGTTGCCCGCAGCCGATATGGAAAGCTGCAGGCGCCGTTCACCGTCGTTCGAGGCCATCGCGTCGATTGCGTTGTCGATAATGTTGGTGAAGACCTGGCGCAGTTTCTCCCCGTCGGCGCGAACAGTCGGTCCCGATATGTAACTGCGCGAAACCGAAACGTGCTCGGCTTCGAGCTTGCTTTTCATCTGCGTCAGCGCGCCGTCGAGCACCGAGGCGAGATTCACGTTGTCGAACCGGTAATCCTCTTCCTTGGCGTATTTCAGAAGATGCGACACGCTGCGCTCGACGCGGGCGAGTTCATCGAGCGCGACCCTGGCGTACTCGACGTTCTCCTGCGAGGTCGGATCCTCGCCCATCTGCTGGACCAGGCTCTTGGCCGCAGCGATCGGATTCCGAATTTCATGGGCGAAGCTCGCGGTAAGCTCGTCAAGCGAGGCCTGCTTCTCGGTGCGCAGGACGTCGCGCTCGCGATTAACTTCGCGCTCGACTTCGCGCTGGATCGTAGGCTCAAAGATCCGCTCGTGAATCCATCGCCATCCGTAGACCGCCGCGAAATGGCTCATAAGCCCGAATCCCCAGAAAAACGCCGGGAACAGCCACCATTGAAAGCCCGTCGTGAGGGTGTTCAGGATGAACAGGAACCCGATCACGATCCCGTACCACATCAGGTGGACGTAAAAGCCGGCCTCGGCGGCGGCGCGTTTGCGGGCGCGCTCGTACGCCTTGCGTTCCTCTTCGGTCTTGAACTGGGGAGTCTTCTCGGGCGGCGCTCCGGCACGTTCGCGGATTCGTTCGGCCTGGCGCTCGAAGTCGCGCGCCGCGCGATCGATCTTGCGCTTGAATTTTTGTTCGAAGCGGGTCTGGGACTCTCTCATGTCCCACCTGGCGGGGCCGCACGACTCGCGCTCGCTCTCAGGTCCGAGGGCGCGTTGGAAGCGGCGCGGGAAGCCGCACATGCCGCCGTAGCGGCGCCTTTGAACGATCGCGAACACGATTATCGCCAGGATGAGTAGAGTCCACATGACGGCCTCGGCCGCATCGTCCCTGCGGGGATGGTTCGGTTTCGGGAGCGACCATTTGCCAGCTTATCGGGCATCGGCTTGTAAGGGGAGCAAGCCGGATGCCACCGCGGGCTTGCCGGATTGCGCGGCTTTTTCGCGATCTCGCGCGATAACGCTCATGACCGTGCAGTAATCCGCCTGCAGGCCGCGGACTGCATCGGACCGCTGGCGTCCGCAGGAACGGGCGGCGCCGTTTCCCGTCTCACTGGCTTGACAGTAGGATTTGGCGTCCTAATCTCAGCATCGTGCGCGACACTCGGCGGCATCCGGAGTAAGCTTTTCGGTGGGTGCGATGAGCCAGTACTGGCCATTTTCGGGATTCGTCCGCTACGGCGCCCTGCGCGAGCGCGTGATAGTCTCGCTCGACCTCATGAACCGCCGCGAAGCTCTGAACCTTGTCGAGCGGGTGGGCAGGATGGTCGGGATGTTCAAGATCGGCAAGCCGCTATTCCTCGCCGGCGGCGCCGAGATGGTCCGCGAAATCCGAAGCTCGGGAGCCGAGGTCTTCCTCGACCTCAAGTTCCGCGACCGCCCTCATCTCATGCTTCGCTCGGCGCTGGAAGCGACCCGGCTCGGCGTCAAGATGTTCGACGTGCACGCCGACGGATGCCTTGACGCGATGGCGCGGATGAAGGCCGAAGTCACGCGGCTATGCAAGAACGAAGGACTCCGCCGTCCGCATATCGTCGCGGTGGCGACGCTGTGCGGGATGGGCGCCGCCAACTGCGATGCTCCGGTTCACCAGGGGATCGACGCGGTGGCGAAGCTGGCCAGGCGCGCCGCCGAGGCCGGGATGGACGGTGTGCTCACCTCGCCGACGGCCGTCGCACGAATCCGAAGCGCTTGCGGGCGCAGGCTCATGGTGGTCGCCTCCGCAGTCGCCTCGCGCGACGCCGCCCCGGGCGCGCCGACGCAAGCCGGGGCGGACGTGATTCGCGCGGGCGCGGATTATCTGGTGATAGGCAGCCCGATCTTCCGCGCCTGCGAGCCGGCGCACGCGGTCCAGAGCATCATCGAAGAAATCGAGCGCGGCCTGCGCTCGCCTGCACACAACCCTCGCGATGGTCTGCTTACGCGCCTGCCATTCTGAAGCTCCCGTTGTTTTCCCTACCGATTGCCAATTACGATTCATCAATACCGCTGAAAATGGAGGTACGATGTCGCGCTTAAGCATATTGCCCAACGAACAGTTGCCCGAGGAACTGCGCAAGCAGGCCAAAGCCGCGGATGAGGCGGGCGCCGGCTCGACGGTTTTGCGCGTCCTGGGCCATCGGCCGGACATGATCCAGTCGTACTTCAACTTCTACTTTCCTCTTCACAATGGCGGTATCGTCGATCCGGCGCTCAAGGAGATGGTGCGGCTTCGAATCGCGGAGCTGAACCAGTGCCTCACTTGAAAGAAGGCCCGCTTTCCATCGGCGATGGAAAAAGGACTGACTGAGGAGAAAATTTCGCGCCTGGGCGAATATATGACCGACCCCTCGTTTACCGAACGCGAGCGGATCGCGCTTGAGTTCGCCGAAAGGCTCGCCCGAGACCATCACTCGCTCGACGATGAGTTCTTCCGCCGGATGCGCGGATCGTTCCGCGATGCGGAAATCGTCGAACTCGGGATGGCAATCGGACAATACATCGGTTTTGGCAGGCTCCTGATGGTGCTCGACCTCGAGCGGACAGTGTGTGAGATCTGAGCCGCTCCGTGAAAAGGAAACATAATCCGTGCTTGAAATCCTGGGAGGACTGCTGGCGCTTGCCTTTGGCGCCGGCTTCATTGGCGCCCTGTCCGGCCTTGGCGGGGGCGTCTTCATCATCCCCGGACTGGTGATCCTCGCGAAAATGCCGATGGAGGTGGCCGTCGGAGCCAGCCTGATCTCGGTAGTCGCAACCAGCGCCGGCGCCAGTGTCGCCTTTGTGCGCGACGGATGGACGAATCTGAAGGTCGCGATGGTGCTGGAGTGCGCGACGGTCACCGGCGCGGTGACCGGGGCGTACCTCGCGGGTATCGTTTCCGCGCCGGTGCTGGAGGGATTGTTCGCCCTGATGATGCTCCAGGCGGCGTACTTCAGTCTGCGTCGAATCGAGGAAGAAGTCGTTCCGGTTGGTGACCGGCTCGCGCGCCGGCTCGACCTTCAGGGCGATATTCCCGATTCACTCGGCGGCGGCGTGGTCCATTACGAAGCCGTCAATGTGCCGGGCGGAGCGGCCGTGATGCTTATCGCGGGCCTGATGTCGGGACTGGTCGGAGTCGGAGCGGGCGCGCTCAAAGTGACCGCGATGGACTATATCATGAAGATCCCGCTTAAGGTCTCAAGCGCGACCAGCAACTTCATGATTGGGGTGACAGCCGGCGCAGGCGCCCTGGTTTTCCTGTCGCGCGGAGCCGTTCCAACCACGATTGCGGCTCCGGTTGCGCTCGGCGTAACAGCAGGGGCTCTGACCGGCAGCCGCGTCCTGCCGTATGCCAATGTGGGCCTGCTGCGGCGCGGCTTTATCGTGATCCTGTTTCTGATCGCTATCGAGATGGGATGGCGTGCACTTTCGGGGATATAGGATGGCAACCACGCAAGTGAACCCTGAACAACCGAGCGCGCAGGTAAGCCGCGACGAAGATCGCATACTTCGGGTCTGGACGCCGGTCCTGCTCAGAACCATCCTGCTCAGCGCGGCCGCAATACTGCTGTTCGGGCTTATGTTGATGGCGACGACGGCGCCCGGCTACTACGTCGAGCATTACCGCGCAGTGGAGGCCGGCCATATCCATCAGAAGGAACCGTTCGCGCAGATCGCGCACGGAGCGTTGGCTGGCGACCCCCATTCGGTGCTGACCGTAGGACTCTTTGTGCTCACCCTGGTCCCGCTCGGCAGGGTCGCCTTCTGCTTCCTGCTCTTTATCAAAGAAAGGGATTACACGTACGTCTTTTTGACTGGCTACGTGCTGTTCGGGCTTGCGCTTGGCGTGTTTCTTGGCCGGATCGGTTAGGTTCGCAGACTGGAGGAACGTTGATGGAAATCAGGGGAAAGGTCGCCGTGATAACCGGCGCGGGCTCGGGGATCGGCCGCGCCACCGCTGGGCGGCTTGCCCGCGAGGGTGCGTCGGTCGTCGTCGCGGACGTGGACGAGGCGGGCGGCGCGGAAACCGTCAAGCAAATCGAATCGGCCGGCGGAAAAGCGGTCTTCATCAGGGCCGACGTGACCAGCGAGGGCGATTCGCGCCGGATGCTGGAGACGGCAACCGCGAAGTTCGGCCGGCTCGACATTCTGCACAATAACGCGGGTATCGCGACCGGCATACCCGGTTTCCCCAAGGCCGCGCTCGCGCAGTGGCGGCGCGTCATCGAGATCGACCTTAACGCGATGATAATGGGCACCTGGCTCGCCGCGCCGATCATGGAAATCGGTGGCGGCGGCGCGATCGTCAATACGGCTTCGATGGCCGGGCTGTATCCGCATCCTCTCGACCCGATTTACGGCGCGGCCAAGGCGGGAATCGTCAATTTCACGCATTCGCTCGCGCCATGGGCCGCCGAGCGTAAGATTCGCGTGAACTGCGTGTGCCCCGGAATCGTCGACACCCCGATGGTGCGCAAGGGCGTCGAAGCTGCGGTCAAGGCTGGGTACAAGTCATGGGCGCCATCGCAGCTCCTGCAGGCCGATCAGATAGCTGACGCCGTGGTGAAGCTTATCGGTGACGATTCGCTGTTCGGATGTTCGATGGAGGTGCGGCCGAGCGGGCCGCGAATCGTCGAGCCGCGTCCCGCGCCCGGCTCGCGCAAGTAGCCCTGCTGCTGGCCACAAACGCAAGCGCCGCGACCATCGCTGATGGCCCCGCCGCTTTTTCTTTGCCTCCGGAAAAACGGCTCTCGTAGGCGCCCGTTACGCCGCCATCGTTACGCCGCCGGGTGTTGACCACGAGTGGATCTCCGCCAGCACGTTCTTCCCGATAAGCTCGATCGACCGCATGATCAGCTCGTGCGGGATACCGCCGTATTGCAGGAAGAACAGCACCTGATCGGCGCCGACCTCGCGGTAACGGCGCGCGATGCGAAGCGCCTCGCTCGGAGCGCCAACCGCGACCAAGTCGCCACTCTTGAGAAATCCGTAATAGTCGCTGGTTATCTGCGCCGGGTCGAACTTCGCCGCACCGGTAAGATACTTGTAAGAGTCGTCCTGCGAGGCCGCCTGCGCGACAGTCGAGACCAGCTCGAAGCCCTTGCGCACGTACCAGAGAATCGCCTCGCGCGCGATCTCCTCGGTCTTCTTTGGATCGTCGCCGACCAGCCCCATGATGTTCATCGAGATCTGGTTGTTGATCGACAGTCCGACCGGCTTCGCGCCGCGGATGGTCTCGCGATAGAGCCGGAGGCGCGGCTCGACGTCCTTCAACTCGACGCCCAGCGTAAAGCATAGCGCGCCGAGTCCGCGCTCGGCCGCGAGCTTGAACGTTTCGGGATTCGTCGCGGCAACCCAGATCGGGGGATGCGGCTTCTGGAGCGGCTTGGGCAGCACGGAAACCGGATGCTCAACCGACCAGTATTTTCCGCGATGCGTGAACGCATCCTCGCGCCACATCCGCGGGATCATCTCGATAGCCTCAGCCCATCGCGGGCGCGTATCCGCAGGCGTCATCCCAAAGCCGAGAATCTCGTCCATCGTGGTCGCCCGCCCGGTCCCGAACTCGACCCGCCCGTCGGAGACCAGGTCCAGCGCCGCGATTCGTTCTGCGACGCGCACCGGATGATTGAACGGCAGGACCACCACTCCGTGTCCGAGGCGGATATTCTTCGTGCGCCCCGCCACGCATCCGAGGAAAACCTCGGGCGCCGAGCAGTACGAGAACTCGTGCAGAAAATGATGCTCGACCGTCCAGACCGAATCGAAGCCGAGCCGGTCCGCAAGTTCGATTTGCTCGAGCGTCTCGCGGTAAACGCGATGCTCATAGTCGGCAGAGGGGAACGGCTTTACCGTTTCTATCTCGTAAATCAGGCCGGCCTTCATCTCGCGGCGCTCCAATTGCCGAGGAATTCGTGCGCGGCTCGCGTCAGAGAACGGCGCAGATCGAAACGCGGACCGTGCAGGTACCATAGATGCGCAAGGCCGAGGTAGCTCGCAAAAATCTGCGTCGCCGCCCACTCGGCGTCCAGTTCCGCATTAAACACGCCGAATTTCTTGCCGCGCTCGACCATCTCGGCGAATCCGTCCAGATGGCGCCGGTTGGCCTTGCGAATTGCGCGCAGCACTCGCGGACTTATCTTGTGCGATTCCAGGGTGATTATCAGCAGGAGACGGCTGACCCACGGATTTTGTTCATTGAGCCGCGCCATGTTCTCGAACGTCCACAGGAACTCGCGTTGAAAGCCGCACGCGTTGTCCGCCTGCGGCTTCGCCTTGCCCGGCTTGTTCCATTCGCCGAGCACCTTGTCCACAACCGCAAGAAAAAAATCTTCCTTGTCGGTGAAGTGCCAGTACAGCGCGCCCTTGGTGACCCCCGCGGCCCTGGCGATACGCGATAGCGACGTTCCCCGGTAGCCGTAGGAAGCGAACAGATCCATCGCCGCCTCGATGAGAACCTGGTCAAGCGAGCGGCGCCTGCGCGGAGCCGGTGGAGAAACCCGGCCCGCCTGATGCTTCCCTGCTGTTCGGGCCATCGACTTGAACGAGCGGTATGCTTAGACACTCGCGCCACCGCGTCAAGGCTCAACTGGGCTTTTTGCCATGATCGCGCGCAGGCCTCCGCGCTTCCGACCGCATACCGTCGCGACGCGCGTCGACGGATACGCTAGCAAGAAGGCAAAGTCCAGCTTTTGGGCGAGATTTGGCGAGCTTAGTTGCGGTTGGATGGACTGGTTTCGGGCATCTTCATGTTGCGCTCGAGGCACCAGCGATCGATAACCTCGGCGTTGAAGCGCCAGTCAGTCCCGATTCTGAATCCTGGAAGCTCGCCACGGCGCAAGAGTTTGTAGATGGTGGACGGATGCACCCGCAAATACTCGGAAAGCTCCTTAACCGTCATCACGCGCGGCAAAGTGTACTTGGACTCGGTGATTGCCATTGTAACTCCAGGGAGAGATGGCTCCGTGCGCCGTTTGCGCGCCAGACCCGAAGTTTTCTTTTGCTTCTGCACAGCGCTTAGAGTGCAACGGTCTTAGCTCTACCGTACTTGCTTTATTAAATCGCAAACCTGCCGCGCTACGTCAAGTAGTGCTAATAACGAGTTTGAACAGCGTTTTGTGTCGCGGATTTTGCACGCAGCTACCGAATTCCAACGAAAATCCGACGTCTGTACTTGCACAACATTCCCGTGCCATTTTCAGGGCATCAGCAACGCCGAGGGTTGTCTATGAAGCCATCCTTAAGCTGCGGCATCTTGTTGGTGACAGCCGTTCTGATAGCTCCGCTCCTCGCCGCATCGAGTGCGGCGGCCGCCTCGTTAACTATCACCAGCCCGGCGATTCGCGACGGAGGGCGCATTCCCATCACGTTCACCTGCCATGGCAGTGACAAATCTCCTCCTCTTGCGTGGTCCGGAATTCCGCAAGGGACCAGGTCGCTCGCCCTGATCGTTCAGGATCCTGACGCCCCCGACGGGGTTTTCATTCATTGGGTCGCTTTCAACATTCCGGCCAACTCGAAGGGTCTGGATTCGGGAATCCCGGATCGGACAGAAATACCCTCGGGCGGTATGCAGGGAAAGAACAGCTTCGGCCGGACCGGCTACGGCGGTCCGTGTCCCCCATCCGGCCGTGTGCATCATTACCATTTTCGCCTGTTCGCTCTTGATGAAACTTTGCCGGCCGGCTCGGACATGACGGCGGACAAACTGCAGGAGCTGATGAACGGGCATGTCAAGGCCGAGGCCGAATTCGTCGGCATCTTTGGCCGTTGAGCACCTTAAGTTCCGCGGCCAGGCGCGTCATGAGCAGAATTTACCGAATTGTAAGCGTGACGCTTGTCCTGGGCATCGTTGCGGGCGGGGCATACCTCGCCCACAGCCATCTTCATCGGGCCCGCGAAGGTTTGCTCAGCGAACGGATTTTCCACGAGGGCAACGCGTGGAAGGCAAATTTCACCGCGCGAATCGCATCTCCCGAACCTTCCGTCTTCAACGCGATTCGCGACGTCGAGCACGGGCATTCCGAAGGCGTGAAAGGCCTCCGTGTGCTCTCGAACACCGGCGATCAGAAGACCGTGCAGATGGAGTTTGCGGGGCCGGCCGGACAGACTCTCGTCGTCCGGCTCGCCTTTCAGTATTTTCCCTCCGAAAACAGGATCACTTATCGCACGCTGGGCAACGGCAATTTCATCACCCAGGCCGAATATCGCCTCGAGCCCGAGGGCTCAGCGACACTCATCCGCTTTCGAGAGGTCGCCACTGTACGAGAAACTCTGCCGCTGCCAGACGGCGTTATTCGGCACATAATCCGTGGACTTTTTCTCGCGCAACTCGACAACCTGAAACACAGGCTTCATATCCGAAGCGCCGGCGCGTCGAGCGAACACACGCGCTAGTGTGGCGTTTCGCAGATAGGTTTTTGGGACGTCGCTCGATGGAATGAGATTCTTCGCTTCGCTCAGAATGACAGGCGCGCGCACGATTGTTGGTCATTCTGAGCGAAGGCTGCCGAAGCGAAGAATCTCAGGCCACTGGCGTCCGCGGTAAAATTACTAATGGGACGCCACAGTAGCTTCCGCAGCGGGTCGCGCGCGGCAGACGCTCTCGACAGGCGGCCGAAATGCCTCGGCCGTGGCGAAATTTCCCTCACCTTTCGAGCGACCGCGGATTTTTTCGCGCTTCGTCGCCGCGTCGTGGTACGATTGCGCCCACGCGCCATGACAATCAAGGTTCACGCCGAATTCGTAGCCTCGGCTCCCTCGATGCGCGAGTGCCCGCGATGGGATCGCGCGGAAGTAGCGATCGTGGGACGCTCGAACGTCGGCAAGAGTTCGCTGCTCAACGCGATCGCGGGCGTTCACGGGCTGGCGCGCGTCAGCAAGACCCCCGGCCGCACGCGGAGTCTCAATTTCTTCGCCGTCGGCGACTCGCTCGCGATAGCCGATCTGCCGGGCTACGGATACGCGAAGATGTCGCACGCGGAGGCCGAGCGAATTTCCGCCGCGATGCAGGCGTTTCTCTCCCATCGCACCAATCTGGTCGCACTTGTGATCTTGATCGACTCGCGCCGCGGGCCCCAGAGCGAGGAACTCGAGCTCGCCGCGATGGCGCGCGAGCGAGGACTCACGCTGATCGTAGTCGCGACCAAATCCGACAAGCTGAAACGCTCCGAGCGCGCGCGGGCGCTCGCGCGCCTCGCCGCGCTCGAGGCCGAACCAATCCTGTGCTCCGCGGTGACCGGCGAGGGACTCGACGACCTTCGCCGCCGTATCCTGGCGCTCGCGCGCGTTGGGCGCGGCCGCGAGCGTCTTGCGCGCCGATAAGCGCGCGCGAACCCCTGCGATGGCTCCCGCCGTAACCGTCGTCATCCCCACCTGGAACCGCCGCGCGATGGCCGCCGAGGCGATCGAGTCGGTGCTTGCGCAGACCTGGCGCGACTTCGAGCTTATCGTCGTTGATGACGCCTCCGAGGACGGCACCGCCGAGCATCTGTCGCGGATGCTCCGTCGGCGCGGCGCGTGCCGCGACGTTCCGGTTCGAATCGAGCGTCTCGAAAAGCGCCGCGGGCCGGCGGCCGCGCGCAATCACGGAGTTGCGCTCGCGCGCGCGCCGCTGGTCGCATTCCTCGATTCGGACGATCTGTGGATGCCACGCAAGGTTGAACTCCATCTTGCCTACGCCCGCGCCCATCCCGAATTTCCCATCTCGCAGACCGGTGAGCTGTGGATTCGCGACGGGAAACGAGTGAATCCATCGCGCCGCCATCTGAAACGCGCGGGCGATATCTTCTTCGAATCGTTGCGCACCTGCCTCATCAGTCCTTCGGCCGCGATGCTTTCCGTTGAGCTTTTCGCCGCGACAGGCGGGTTCGACGAGGACATGGCGGCGGCCGAAGACTACGACCTGTGGCTGCGAATCCTCGCGCGTCATCCGGCGGGACTTCTTGCCGAGCCGATGGTGATTCGCCGCGCCGGCCATCCGGGCCAGCTCTCAGCAACGACCCCCGCGCTCGACCGATTCAGGATTCTCGCGCTTGCGAAACTCCTGCTCGCATCTCCGCTTGACGCCGGGCGCCGCGCCGCCACGGCTTCGGTTCTGGCCGAAAAATGCCGCATTTACGCCAAGGGGCTTCGGCGCAGGAACAGGGTTGAAGAAGCGCGGTTTCATGAGTATCTTGCCGAGCGCGCCGAACACGGCCAGCTCGAAGGGGCGGACGCCTTGCTTGCTGAGGCGGTCGAATCGCTAAGGAACCGCGTTCTCGCGCGAGGAGGCCACGAAACCGGGGAGAGGACGTGCGCCGATGACAACGCTTGAGGCCGAACAGGCAATCCGCGCGCTTGCGGGTGCGCGCCAGCTTCAGGATCCGTACCTGAAGCGATGGCTCGCCAGAGAGCAGGCGGAGCGTGTCGCGATGCTCGACGCGGCGCGCAAGCTTCGGCTGCGCACCGGTCAGCTCGCCGTCGCGCTCGACCTGCTCGAGGAAATCGCCGTGCGCGAGGGCGCCGGTATCGATTCCATCCTCTCGCGCGAGAATCTTCAGCGCCTTATCGAGAGCAAAGGCCCCGCGCCGGCCCGCGCAAGCGCTTTCATCGCCGAACTCAGGGCGATACGTTTTCCAAGGCTGGGCGCAACGCTCCGGCGTCTTAGCGCGGAGATTTCCGCGCTCGCGCTGCCGAGCGGAGTGAACGTCGTATTGCCCAAAGACCTCAACTCGGATGAACTGGTGATCCGGATAAGTGTGCGCTCGCCGGACGAATTCGACAGGCTGATGACGATGCTTGCGGAGAAACGCGACGGCCTCGCGCGCCTGGTCAGGATGCTGGGTGGCGACGATGAACTTTGAACTCGACGAAATCTTCATCGAGGAGGATAGCCGCGCAAGCGCTCTTGCGCGCCGCGTTATCGAGGCGCTTTCACCCCGCGTCCCGATAAGGTTCGTCGCCGACGCGCGCGCCGCGACCCTTGCGGACCGCAACGCCGCCGATCCGTTCGGCAAGGGCAAGCGCCGGATGGTTATCATGCGCCGGCGCGGCGCCTTCCTGATGGGATGTCCGGCGGCGTCGGCACGCTACGCCTGCTGCGGATACCTGGTGCTCGCGCTCGCGTCGAACTGCCCGATGGATTGCAGCTACTGCTTCCTGCAGGACTATCTAGCGGACAATCCCGGCTTCCAGGTTTATTCCAATTACGCCGACGCGTTTGCCGAACTCGGACGTCTCGCCGCGGGCTCTCCCGAGCGCCAGTTCCGCGTGGGCACCGGCGAATTCGCCGATTCGCTCGCCTTCGACTCAATCACCGGGGTTGCGCGCGAGTTCGTGGAATTTTTCGCCGCGCATCGCAACCTCACTCTCGAACTCAAGACCAAGACTGACGAAATCGACGGCCTTCTCTCGATCGAGCCGCGTGGCGCCACGATGGTCTCGTGGACGGTTTCGCCCGAGCGTGTCTATCGCACCAGCGAGCGCCGCACCGCCCCGCCCTCCGCGCGGCTTCGCGCCGCGCGCTGCGTGCTGGAGGCCGGTTACCGCGTCGCCTTTCATCTCGATCCGATAATCGCCTACCCCGGCGCCGAGGACGATTACCCGCGCCTCGCCGAGGAAATCCTCGACACCGTCGCGCCCGAAAAGATTTCCTTCGTCAGCATGGGGAGCCTCCGGATGACGCCGGCGCTGCGCACCGCTGCGCGGCGCCGTTTTCCGGACGATCCGATGCTGCTCGGCGAAGACATCCTCTGCCCGGACGGCCGCTACCGCGCCTTCACCCCGCTTCGACTCAGGCTCTATCGGCAGATCGCGGATCGGTTTTCCAGAGCGGGCGCGCCGGTGCAGACATACCTCTGCATGGAGCCTGCGAGCGTGCATCGCCGGATCTTCGCGGCCGAAGCTCCGACGCCCGCCGACGCGCGCGAGCGGCTGTGCTGCGCGGGATGACGCCGGTGGCAAAGCGCGCGCATCCGAAACTCTCGACGAACCATCGCCGTCCCCGCCACGCCGAATCCGACGCGGCCGAGCGCCCGATCGGCGTCTTCGATTCCGGCATCGGCGGCCTCACCGTCCTCAAGGCGCTGGTCGAGGAGCTTCCGTCCGAGCAGTTCATCTACCTCGGCGACACCGCACGCCTGCCCTACGGAACCAAATCCGCGGAAGTGATAATCCGCTACTCGCGCGAGAACGCCGAATTCCTGCTCGCCAAAGGAATCAAGATGCTGGTGGTCGCGTGCAACACTTCGAGCGCGGTCGCACTCGACCGGATCGCGGGCGAGACGATCGTTCCCGTGATCGGCGTGATCGATCCCGGCGCGCGCGCCGCCGCAAAGGCCACCCGCTCGGGCAAGATCGGGGTAATCGGAACCGAGGCGACGATCGCCTCGGGCGCCTACACGCGCGCGATCCAGAAATACCGTCCGAGGGCCGAAATCTATACGCGCGCCTGCCCACTGCTGGTCCCGATGGTCGAGGAGGGATTTCTCGACAACGAGATCGCCGAGAAAACTGTCGCGCATTACCTGGAGAGCCTTAAGGCAAGCGGTATCGACACGCTGCTGCTCGGATGCACGCACTATCCGCTGCTTCGCGAGCTGTTCCGCAGGGTGATGGGCCCGCAGGTGCGCATCGTCGACTCGGCCACCGCGACCGCGCAGGCGGTAAGCGAGCATCTCGCGGCGCTCGGACTTGCGCGCGGACGCGCACGCGGCGCTCAGAGCTTCTTCGTCACCGAGCGGCCCGACAGGTTCGTCCGCGTAGGCAGGAGATTCTTCGGTCCCGAAGTCGAATCCGCCGTCGGCATCGAACGCTAGGAAAGCGCCGTGCGCGCTCGCGCCCGTTCCTTCCTGGGCCCCGGCATCCTGGCGAAACTTCGCTCGTCGCGAGTCGCGACCCCATAGCCCCGGCCGATTGCCGCTAGCGCCCGCGCGTGGCAATCGGCCCCCGCGGAAAACCCCGGGTGACGATTCCGCGCGAAGGCGGGAGTTGGCTTCGCCTACAGCATCAGGCGGATCCGGTCGGTCATCCGCTTCACGAAGCCGCCTTCGGCGACCGCCGACTCGGTCCTTACCGGCACCGAGGCGATCGATTTTCCCGCAAGCATCACGTTAACCACGCCGACCTGCGCACCGCGCGTGATCGGCGCGATGAGATACCGGGCGCTCGCGACGTACGCCGCCGTGACAGTGCCTTCCTTGCCGCGCTCAACCGTGGCGTAAGGAACTTCCGCGGGCGCGATCGCGACCTGGTCGGCTACGCCGCCGTAAACCCGAATCGACGCGGGAACAATCCTGTGCAGGTCGGGATGGACGCTGGAAAACGTCCGGAACCCCCAGTCAATAAGCTTTTCCGACTCTTCCCATCGCCGTGCCTCGCTGGTCGTTCCGAGCACGCACGAGATGAGTTCCATCCCGTGCGAATCGGCCGACGCCACCAGGTGATACCCGGCGGAGTCGACGTGTCCGGTCTTGATTCCGTTCACGCGCGCGTCATGGAAGAGCAACGCATTGAAGTTGGGCTGGCGGATCTTGTCGAACGTGAAGTACTTGGTCGAAGTATAGGTGACCGCGTTGGGAAAGCGCTCGATTAGGTCACGTCCGAGTTTCGCCATGTCGGCCGCGGTCGTGTACTGGCCGTCGGCGGGCAGCCCGTCGGGATTCATGAAGTGCGTTTCGGTAAGCCCGAGCCGTTTCGCCTCGGCGTTCATCTGGATCACGAAAGCGCCGGTGCTGCCGGCTAGGTATTGCGCGAGCGCAACCGCGGCGTCGTTGCCTGACGAAACCACCAGTCCGTAGAGCAGGTCGTGAATCGGCACCTGCTGCCCCACGCGCAGGAACATCCGCGACACCTGGTTGTTCATCGAAAGCCGCCACGCCTTCTCGCTAATCGTAACCTCGGTGTCGAGGGTTATCCGCTTCTGCGCGAGCGCCTTGAGCGTCAGGTAGAAGGTCATCATCTTGGCCAGGCTCGCGGGCTGCATTTTCTCGTGCTCGTTGAAGGCGTAGAGCACTGCCCCGCTATGGCCGTCGAGGAGCACCGCGGAGCGCGCGTCGAGACTGAACGGCGCCGGCAGATTGTCGAACACGCGGATCTGCGATAGCGGCACCGGCTGGACCGGCGGCGCCTTTGCCGGTTGGCGCGAATGCCGCTCATGGCGCGCTCGCGCCGACGCGAGATTCGGACCGGCAATCAGTCCGACCAGGAGCAAAATCGAAGGAAGGAAAAGCCTGCAACCAATCGACTGCCTCATCCTTGACCGCCAACCCCTTCGGAAATCAGCCTACGGTTCTACGCTCGCGGCGGCAAGCGCAAGGCTCACGATTGCGCGATTCGCAGAGAATTTTCGTTGTATATTCTCTGTGGCCTGCTATAGGCATAGGCGAACCCAGGACTGCGCATGGACGTTTCGGTAATTCTGCCCGTCGTCAACGAGCGCGAGAACCTCGCGAAGCTGATTCCGCGGCTCAAGGCCGTGCTCGAGCGCGAAGCTCTCAGCTACGAGGTCGTCGTAATCGACGGCAATTCCACCGACGGCACGCCCGAGGCCGCCTCCGCGATGGGTGCGCGGGTCGTGCCCGAGCGCAGGCGCGGCTACGCGGGCGCGATGATGACCGGGTTCGCCGAAGCAAGGGGCGACTACCTGCTGACGCTCGACGCCGACCTCTCGCACGATCCGGACTTCTTTCCCCGGATGTGGCGCGCGCGCACCTGCGGCGACATCGTGATCGCCTCGCGTTACGTGCGCGGCGCCGTCAGCTACAACTCACTGATGCGCGGGAAGCTGAGCGACTTGCTCAACTGGACGTTGCGCCGCGCGCTCGCGATGCCGGTCGGCGATTTGTCGAGCGGGTTTCGCCTTTACCGGCGCGAGGCGGTCGAGAATATCGAAATCGAGTCGCGCAACTTCGAGATGCAGGAGGAAGTGCTCGCCAAGGCGTGGGCGAACGGCTTCAGCGTCGTCGAAATTCCGTTCACCTATTTCCCGCGCGGGGCGGGGACTTCCCACGCGCGGATTGTCAGGTTCGGAATCGATCTCGCGCGCTCCGCGCTCAAGCTTCGCAGGCTCAGAAATTCTCCCGCCTCGGCCGATTATGAAGAGCGGGCCTTCTACAGCCTGAGCCCGCTCGAACGCCGATGGCAACGCCAGCGCCATCGGATAATCGTCGGATGGGCGCGGGGCGCGGCGCGCGTTCTCGACGCCGGATGCGGTTCAAGCGTGATCGTCCAGAGCCTGAATAACGCGGTTGCGATGGACTCGAACGCCGCAAAACTCCGCTTTCTGCGCCGCCACGGAATAGCGCTCGTTCGGGGCACCGCGATGGAGCTTCCGTTTCGCGGCGGTTCGTTCGACTGCCTGGTAAGCTCACGGACGCTAGAGCGTCTGCCGCGCGACGAAAAGTTGTTCGCCGAGATGCGCCGGGTGCTGAAATCCGATGGCATCCTGATTTTGGGCACGCTCGATCATTCGGCGCTCGGATGGCGCGCCGCCCGGCCGCTTCAAAAACTGCTCGTGCCCGACGGTTACGGGCAGTGCGCCACCCGTTACACGCGCGCCGAGCTCGAGGAAATCCTGCTGCGCCACGGCTTTGCGCTCCAGGAATCCGAGTACGTGGCGGGCGTCGAGATAATACTTAAATGCCGCAAGGTGGGAATCGGCGGAAACGTGGCGGTCGCCGCGTGCGCCGAGCCTTCCGCACGGCCCGGCGCCGCCTAGCCGGCGTCTCATCGAAGGAGGGTTTTGCCATGCCGAAAGCCAGGGTTCGCGACGTAAACCTCAATTACGAGGTGCGCGGAGGCGGCGATCCGCTGGTCATGATAATGGGTCTCGGCGCAAGCTCCGCCGCATGGGATCCGCGCCTGATCGAGGAACTCGCGCGTTCGTTCACGGTCGTCACCTTCGACAATCGCGGCACCGGCCAGAGCGACAAGCCCGACGTCCCTTATTCGATCGAGATGTTCGCCGACGACGCCGCGGGCCTGATGGACATGCTCGGAATTGCGCGCGCGCATATCTTCGGCGTCTCGATGGGCGGGATGATCGCGCAGGAGTTCGCGCTGCGCCACGCCGCCCGCGTCCGGACGCTGACGCTCGGATGCACGACGGCGGGCGGCGCGCATTCGGTTCCTCCGCCGCCCGAGTCGCTCGCGATTCTGACCGCGCCGCGCGAAGGCGTTGCGCCCGAGGAGATCATCCGGCGCGGATGGCCGCTCGGCTACACGCCCGAATACATCCGCGACCATCGCGACGAACTTGAAGCGGCAATCCCGCGCCTGCTCGAACATCCAACGCCGCCCTACGCGTTTCAGCGCCAGCTCGAAGCAACCTACACGCTGAAGACCTGGGAACGCCTGCCCGAGATAAAGGCGCCCACGCTGGTGGTAACCGGCGCGAAGGACGTCCTGATTCCCGCGCGCAACTCGGAGCTTCTGGCCGAGCGGATTCCCGGCGCACGGCTTTATCTGATCGCCGACGCGGGCCACGCCTTCATGGGGCAGGCGCGCGAGGAATTCGTGCGGGTCTTCGTGCCGTTCGCAAGGCAGCATCCGATCGGCTAGCGCGGCCGCCGGCTGCCATCCGCGCGCGGGCTGCCCGATTTCCGTAATCCTGAGCCGAGGCCTGCCTCGTTTCTGTCATTCTGAGCGAAGCGAGTCTGCGAGCGAGTCGAAGAATCTCGCGCGGCATTCCTGCGCCGCGCGTCGATTACGATGGACCGGCCGCAAACCCGGCCCGCCTACGAGGTCGGATACAAACCGCCGTTGACGTTGATCGCTTGGCCGGTGATATAGCCGTTGCGCGCGAGCATCAGCGCGACTTCGGCGACCTCCTCGACCCGGCCGAAGCGCCCGACCGGAATCAACTCCGGCCTGACGCGCAGGTCGGAATTCACCATGTCGGTAGCGATCAGCGCCGGCGAAATCGCGTTGGCGGTGATTCCCTCCTTCACCAGTTGCGAGGCGTAGGCGTGCATCAGGCCGAGCATCCCGGCCTTTGAAGCGGCGTAATGCGGTCCGACCACGCCACCGACGTTAGCCGCCGTCGAGGAGATGAAGATTAGCCGGCCCCATCCGGCCCGGCGCATCGCGGGCAGCACGGCGGCGGTCACCAGGAACGCCGAACGGAGGTTGACGCGAATGGCCTCGTCGAAGTCCGCGACCGCGACTTCCCCGACCTTGCGCGGGCGCGCGACGCCGGCATTGTTGACCAGCACTCCGACCGGCCCGAGAGCGCGCTCGACCGCGGCGACCATCGCGGCGATTTCGTTCTCCGACGACACATCGGCGCGGATAGCGATCGCACGGCCGCCGCGCGCCTCTACTGCGGATACCGTCTCGTCGGCGGCAACGCGGTTTTCCCTGTAGTTCACGGCCACCTGGGCGCCGGCTTCAGCAAGCGCAATTGCGATCGCGCGTCCGATTCCCCGGCTCCCGCCGGTAATCAATGCGACTTTTCCCTTAAGCTCCATGAGGCGATTATTCGCCGCGCCGGTTCGCCAATACCAGCGCCGGATGAGATCGGCGCGAGCGGCGGGCTCGCGGCTGTTGCGCGCGACTGCCGCGCAATGCGTTAATCACCCGAGTGGCCTCATTCTATGACTTCGCCCGCGTCTGCCAGTCGCTCAGTCAGACCGCAAGCCGCCTCCAGATAGCGGGGACGGTCGCCGAGTTCCTCGCGACGCTCGACCCCGACGAGGTCGAACTCGCGGTTCGATTCTTCGTCGGCCGCGCAACGGCGTCCGGCGAAGAGAAGCGCCTTAAGGTGAGCGGGCGCGCAGTATGGAAGATCGTCGCCGCGATGACCGGCGGCGAAGACCGGGGCGAGGAAATCTTCGCCGCGGCGGAGGACTTCGGCGAGGCGATCGAGATGCTGCTCAAGCTTCGCGCCTCGGAGCCGGAGCCAACGCTCACCATCCGCGAGGTCGCCGCCCGCTTCGAGGAGATCGCCGCTATCGAAGGACCGAGCTCCCGCGGCCGCAAGCTCGACGCGCTGCGCGAGATGTTCGAACGCGCCAGCGCGCTCGAAGGCAAGTACCTGACCAAAATTCTCATCCGCGAGATGCGCCACGGGATGAGCGAAGGAATCATGCTCGAGGCGATCGCGCGGATGGCCGGCCGTCCGGTCGAAGAAGTGCGCCGCGCGAACATGCTCGAAGGTGACCTCGGACGCGTCGCGCGTGCGATGCGCCAGGGCGGGCAGGCCGAGCCAAGCGCCGCGGCGCCGAGCGCCGAAGCTCCCGCCGTCGAACGGGCCCGCGCGATGAAGCCGCTCAGGCCGATGCTGGCGCAGCCGATGCCGAATGTCACGGAGGCGTTCGCCGCGCTCGGCGGGGAGCTCGCGCTCGAACACAAGCTCGACGGCGCCCGCGTGCAGATCCATCGCGCCGGCGCGGAAGTCAAAATCTTCTCGCGCCGTCTCAACGAAATCACCCGCAGCTTTCCGGAGATCGTCGAGCGGTTCCGAAGCGCCGTCGCGCGCGATTTTATCGTCGACGGGGAAGTGATCGCGGTCGATCCCAAGGGACGGCCGCTCGCCTTCCAGGAACTGATGCGCCGGCTCGGACGGCGGCGCGAGATCGAGCGCGTGCGCGCTGAACTCCCGATTTGGCTCTTTCTCTTCGACCTGCTCGCGCTCGACGGCGAGCTCTGGATCGACCGGCCCTATTCGGAACGAGTCGCGGCGCTGAAATCCCTCGCGGAACAGGTCGGCGCCAAAACCGTCGGCCGCGCGGAACCACGGACCGCGGCCGAAGCCGAAAGGTTCTACCAGGCCACGCTCGCTGCGGGTTACGAAGGCGTGGTCGCGAAATCGCTCGCGAGCAGGTACACGCCGGGCGCGCGCGGGCGCGGATGGATAAAAATCAAGCGCGCGCACACGCTCGATCTCGTCATCGTCGCGGCTGACTGGGGATACGGCCGGCGCAAGGGATGGCTCTCGAACTACCATCTCGCCGCCCGCGACGAAAAAACCGGGCGATTCGTCGAGGTGGGAAAGACATACAAGGGCCTAACGGACGAGCAATTCCAGGCGATGACCGAACGGCTTCGCTCGCTAACGATTTCCGACGCACACGGAACCGCGACCGTCCGCCCCGAGCTCGTCGTCGAGGTTGCCTACAGCGACATCCAGCGAAGCCCGCAGTATGAAGGCGGGATGACGCTTCGGTTCGCGCGACTAGTTGCGATTCGCGACGACAAGGGTTCCGAAGAAGCTGACACGATCCAGACAATGGCGGAAATATTCGAGCGCCAAACGATAAAGCCCCGCCCGGTTCGCTAGGCACTCGAAAACTTACCTGAGCGTGCGGCGGATCTAATGATCCGCATCGTACATCGCCATTCCGAGCGCCTCGATTTCGCTCTCGCCAAAGCCTTCGAGGATGAAGGTCTCACCGCCTGCGGGAATTTCTCTTCGATACACGTCGCAGCACCATGAATTCGGTCCAAGCTGGCGTGTGCGCAGGACGAGAGTATTCGGACCCACAACTTCCACCCGCTCCATGGTCCACCTCCCGAGTCAGGGATTCCATGGCTAATCGGTGGCCTGAGGCATCAGATTTTTAGCATAATTCCACCTATATTGCTAATACCGAGAGTGCTCGGCGAAGCCACTCTCCCAAGGCGAAAATTCGCGCCAAATTCTTTTCCGAATCGAGGCGCCTGCGCGGACCGGAAAAACCTCCGGGATTTCGGCGCGTAAAGCGCCGGATGGGTGATTTCGCTTGCGCGGCGAATACTACTTTTAGTAGATATTATCTACCAACGGACACGGACTCTCACCAAGGAGAGACCCAGGTGACGTCCCTCAACAAACTCGAAGGCGAAATCCATCAGCGGCTCAGGCGCGCGGTCGAGAACAAGCAGTACGCCGAGGTCGATCGGCTCAACGCGGTCGCGATGCGGCTGGCGGAAATCGAGGCGGAAATCCAGGCCGAACTCGAGGACATAGAACAGCTTATAACAGGCGGCCTGCCCCTGCAGCCCGGCGCCAAGGGTGTGGACGAGATGGAGCTCGAGATCGCCCAGGGCGATATCAACGCGCGCCTGTTCCGGGTCGCGAAACCCCGCGATCGGCACCTGATCCCGCACGACGAGGCCCAGTTCACGGTGGTGGCCGTGTACGCGGACCGCGAAGTCGCCTTTGAGACGGGCACCGACCCGACCCAGACGCGGCTTACCGAGCGCGGCGAGATCGGCAGGTTCTATACGCTGAACGGCATCTGCGCCGGCGACCGCGTGCTGTGGAAACGTATCGGCGAGCGCAAATTCCGCATCTCGAAGGTGAGAGACTCCGACTCGTAGCGACACGGGCGACAGACACGGGCGAGAGTCCTCATCACGCGTGGCGGGTCCATCGCCTGATCGCCGCTTCCAAACCTGGCAGGCATTTCCTAAGAGGCGGGTTCCGGCGTGTGTGCCGTCACGCCGTCATCGGCCACCTCGAGCACGGCGGAGCCAGGCGATCCGGCGCGGCGGCTTCCAAAGCATCGCGCAACTCGAACACGCCATCACCCGCTTCCTCGTGAGCGGAATAACCACCAGCCCCTTGTCCGGACTAAATCCGCATGCCACATCAAACGCAGTATCCATCATGCTAAACTTATCTACGAGGCATGACACTAGAAGTAGTCTCATAAATACCGTCGAAGCAGGATGAGGATACAAGCGAGGTGGATGAAGCCGAGAAAGTTTTCCGGGTAACGCTCCCAGCGCACCACCAG
>JAKAVC010000053.1 GCA_021817345.1 Deltaproteobacteria bacterium
CGACTCGTCCTCGAGGTCGCCCTTCTGCGCGACCTGCGACATCAGCAGATGGTTCCTGACCAGGAAGACGACCATGTCGGTCTGATCGCGGTCGAGCCCAAGCCGCCGGCATACTCCCGAGGTCAGAGTCGCGCCGCGCTCATGATGGTCGTGGCCGTGGCCCTTGCCGATGTCGTGCAACAGAAGCGCGAGGAAGATAAGCGGCATGAAATCCACTTCGCGCGCGACTTCGGTAAGAAGCGCAATCGTGCCCTTGAAGCCGCCCGCGCGAAGCCGTTCCAGCTCGCGGATCGCGACCAGCGAATGCCGGTCCACCGTGTAGATGTGATAGAGGTCGTGCAGAACCCGCGCGTAGAGATTGCCGAACTCCGGAATTATCGCCCCGAGCACGCCCGAGCGATGCATCGCCTCGAGCGTCTCGGCGACCCGGCTTTTGCCCGCCAGAATTGCCATCAGGGCCGCGCCGGTGCGCGGATCGCGGCGCATCGTATGGCCGATCAGGCCCAGGTTGTCGCGGATTATCTGGTAGGCCTTGCCCGACAGCTCAACGCCGTGCGCCTGGCAGTCCGCATAGATGGTGACGAGGTTGATCGGATCGCCGCGGAACAGATCGGGGTCGGCGATTCCAATCAGGTTCTGCTGGATCACGACGCCGGGGCGGATCTTGCGCGCGAAACCGCGCAGCCCGAAGCGTCCGACGGGACCTTCGACCACGCGCGCGATAAGCCCCTCGGAAAACCGCAGAATCGTGCTCGCGTGCTGATAGTAGGTTTGCATCAGGAGCGAGCTTGCGGTCTGCCCGTGCTCGGGTTTGAAGCCGAGGATCGGCGCGATTCGCTCCTGGAACTCGAAAGTAAGCTGGTCGAAATGGCGGCGGGTCAGAAAATGCAGCGAATTGCGCACCCGGAACAGGAAATCCCGCGCTTCGAGCACTTCGGCAAGTTCGGACTGGGTGATAATCGCGCGCTGGACCAGTTCCTCGAGCGAGTGGACCTTGTACTTCACCTTGGCCAGCCAGAGCGCCGTGTGCAGGTCCCGCAGCCCGCCTTCGCCGTCCTTCAGATTGGGTTCGAGCAGATAGACCGAATCGCCGTAACGGGCGTGGCGCTCGCGGCTTTCCTCGAGCTTGGCCTGGAAAAACTTCTGCTGATTGCGGTTGAGCACCTCATTTATGAGGAGCTTGTCGAATTCGTCGTAAAGCGCGCGGTCTCCGGCCAGGTAGCGCGCGTCGAGGAGGGCGGTTTTTTCCTTGAGATCCTCACCCGCCATCTTTACGCACTCGCGCGCGCTGCGCACGCTGTAACCGACGGTCAGGCCCGCGTCCCACAGCGCGTGGAGCATCAGTTCCGTGACGATCTCGGCGTACGGCCCGCGCTTGTAGTCATGCAGGAACAGGAGATCGATATCGGAATACGGGTTCAGTTCGGCGCGTCCGTAGCCGCCGCGCGCGATAACCGCGATTCGCTGATGGAGCCGTGAGAAGCGGCGTGCGTGCTCGGCGTCCGCATACCGGTACAGCGCGCGCATCAGGTCGTCGAGCGCGCCGGTCAGCGCGGTTACGATTTCCGAGCCGCGGGCGCCGGCGAAATGGCGCTCAGAAAGCTCCTCGCGCACCGATTCGAGATATTCGCGCGCAACCGCGCCCGCCTGATGCGAGGCGTGGATAGCGGCCAGCAGCGCTTCCTCGCCCCTTGGCGAGGAGACCGCGCTTGCCGCGCATTTCTCGGCTTCGGTGCCGGGCGCGCCGCTCACAGGTTTCCCACCGCGGCGTCGGCGCTCAGGAAATGCACGATAGCGCCGGCGATCCCCTCGGCCAGAATCTGCTGATAGCGGGCCGAGGCAAGCTCGGCCGCTTCGGCGGGATTCGTAAGGAACCCACACTCGACCAGGACCGCCGGCATATTGGCGCCGACCAGTACGTAAAAGGGGCCTTTTCTCGCTCCCAATGCGTGCACGTTGATTCCCAGGTTTTGGTTCAGATCCGCGACGGTCTCGGCGTCGATCATCCGCGCCAGCGCGGCCGACTCCGTCGCCTTATAGTTCTGTCTAAGGTCCGCAAGAATATAGTTTAAACCCGCGTCGGTTACCGGGCCATAGCCGTCCGCAACTCCCTGGTTTTCCATCCGCGCGAGCCGGATCGTCGCCCGATCCGTGGTGTTGTTCAGGTAGAAGACTTCAAGGCCCGAGGTTGCGGTGTCGGGACTGGAATTCAGGTGTATCGAGACGAAGAGCTTCGCGTGGGCCTGGTTGGCAAGCCTGGTTCGCTCCGGCAGGCTTACGAAATAATCGCCGGTGCGGGTCAGCTCCGCGCGCACGCCGCGCGCCTCAAGCGCGCTTTTCACCCTGCGCGCGATCTCGAGCGCGAGCGTCTTTTCGTCGATTCCCGAGGCCGAATGGGCGCCCGGATCGTAGCCCCCGTGGCCGGGATCGATCATCACCAGCGGATTTCCCCCAAGCGGCGCGCGCCAAAGCTCGGGCGCGGGCGGGCGGACGAAGGCCGGATCGGCGCTGGATATCTCGGCCGCCGGGCGCTGTCCGACGCGCGCGGCGCGCGCCGCGGGGCGGGATGCCCGGACGAGCGGCGCGGCGGTGCGGCGCCTTGCGACGGCCTGGTTGTCGCCGCGAAGCAGGATCGGCGCCGCGAGGTTCGGAACCTCGCCCGCGGGCGCAAGCCTTAAAAGGATTTCGTGAGGCAGCCGCGCGATCGCGTAGTCGGCTTTGCCGCTTACCTCGACGACGATTCTCGAACCCGCCGCGCCGCGATTCATCGCGCGCACCATCGCAACCGGCGCGCTCTCGCGCCCGAAGAAGGGCCGCGGCGGTATATCGACGCGGGTGTCGGCGAGGTCGATCCAGAGTTCGGCTCCGTGAGCGCTCAGCGCAAGGCGCGGTGCGCGGCCTCGGACGGCGAAACGAAGCTCGGTAACCGGTCCGCGACGCACGAGCGAACCATAAACGATCCTCGCGGGCGTCGCGGCGCCGGCAAGCGAGGGCAGGGCGAGCGCGACGAACAGCATCGCCGTCCCCAGTCTTCGTCTTGCCGCTACGCAACTCGCCACCGCCGCCACGTCCGTCCGGTTTGATTCAGGTATCGCCGCTGCGAAGCCTTGCGACTATCGCGGCGAGAGCATTGAGCGCGTCGAGCGGAGTCATTCGCTCGACTTCGAGCGAGCGCAGTTCCTCGATAAGGCGGTCGTGCGCGGGCGGCGTGAAAAGTGCCAGTTGCGCGACTTTGTCGCGGCTTGCGCCGCCGCGGGCCAGCCGCGGCTTTCCGCCTTCGTCGAGTTCGCCGTTCTCGAGATTCGCGAGGATTTGCCGGGCGCGCGCGATTATGCCCTGGGGAAGGCCCGCCAGCCGCGCAACCTCGATACCGTAACTGCGCGAAGCGGGCTGTTCGACAACTCTTCTGAGGAACAGCACCTCGTCGCCCCACTCCCGCACCGCCATACTGAGATTCTTGACCCTCGGTTTCTCGCGCGCAAGGTCGGTGAGTTCGTGAAAATGGGTCGCGAACAGCACTTTGGCGCGCGTCGCGTCGTGCAGATGCTCGGCGACCGCCCAGGCGATCGCAAGCCCGTCGAAAGTGCTGGTGCCGCGTCCCACTTCATCGAGCAAAAGCAGGCTGCGTTCGCTCAGATCCTGCAGCAGGCGCGCCGTCTCGCGCATCTCGACCATGAAGGTCGACTCGCCGCGCCGAAGCTCGTCGCGCGCGCCGATCCGCGTCAGCACCCGATCGGTAAGCCCGAGCCGCGCTTCGGTCGCCGCAACGAAACTTCCCATCTGTGCCATGATCGCGATAAGCGCGACCTGCCTGAGATAGGTGGATTTGCCGGCCATGTTGGGGCCGGTGATCAGCAGCAGCTGGCGCGAGTCGGGATCGACGTCGAGATCGTTGGGAACGAATTCGCCGCTCTTCATCCCGGCTTCGAGCACCGGATGGCGTCCGTCGCGCACCAGGAGCCTGAGCCCGTTGTCGAGAAGAGGACGAACGTAGCCGCGCCGGCGCGCCACGCCGGCAAGCGAGCGCAGCGTGTCGAACTCGCCGACCGCGCGAGCCGTATCGAGGAGGGAAGCGCTTTTCGCCTGCAGATCGCGCAGAAGCTTCGCGAAAATCTGAAGCTCCAGTTCGCGCAGACCCGATTCGGCGCTGAGAATCCGGCGCTCGAGTTCCTTTAGCCCGGGCGTCGTGAAGCGCTCGGCCCCGACCAGCGTCTGCTTGCGCTCGTAGTCGGGCGGAACGCGTTCGAGATGGCTCCTGGTGACCTCGATATAGTAGCCGAAGACCTGGTTGTAACGGACCTTGAGCGAGGGAATTCCGGTGCGCTCGCGCTCGGAGGCTTCCAGCCGCGCGAGCACCCCGCGCGCGCCCGAGGCGAGCGAGCGCAGCTCGTCGACCTCCGCGCTGAAGCCGGGCCGGACAAGATTGCCGTCGCGCGCGCTTACCGGCGCGTTCTCGCTGAGCGTCTGCCTGATGCGCTCAGCGAGTTCCGGCTCGGGGCGAAGGCGGGCCGCGATGTCGGCGATAAGCGCGCTGCGGAAAGCGCCGAGCGCCGAGCGGAGCGATTCGACCGCCTCAAGCGCGTCGGCGAGCCGAAGACAATCGCGCGGCGAGGCGCGCAGGCTTCCGATTCGTCCCGCCAGGCGTTCCAGGTCGCCGATTCGCCTGAGCGAGTCGGCGATCGTTCCGCCCAGATCGGAATCGAACAGCTCCTCGACCGCGTCGTGACGCTCGCGGATCGCCTCCACTGCGAGCAGCGGATAGACGATCCAATTGGCGAGTGTCCGCGCGCCGACTGCGGTGAGCGTCTCGTCCAGGACCGAGAGCAGTGAGCCGGTTCGGGTTCCGTCGGACGAGGAGACGAGCTCCAGATGGCGGCGGGTGACCTCGTCGACCGTCATGTACTCGGCGGCGCGGTGGAATTTCGGCGCGCAAAGATGCGCGAGGTCGCGCCCGAAGGTTTCCTCGACATAAGCGAGCGCCGCGCCCGCCGCCTGAGCGGCGCCCGGCGGTATCGTGACCCCCTCGAAACGGCGCGCGAGCGCTTCGCGCGCGGCGGCCGGGTCGAAACGGCCCGCGTCGATTTCCGTCAGCGGGCATCCGAGGCCCGCCAGAGCGCGTTTCAGTTCCTCGTTGCCGCGCGCAATGACGAGTTCGCGCGGTGAAAGGCGCGCGGCCTCTTCGTGAAGGCTCGCCGCGGTCGCGGTTTCGGTGGCGAGGAATTCGCCCGTGGAGACGTCGATAGCGGCGAGCGCGAAACCGTTTTCCGAAGGCGCGGCGGCGGCGAGAAAGCTCTTCTCGGCGGCGGTCAGTACCATCTCTTCGCCGACCGTGCCGGGCGTGATGATCCGGACAATCCGCCGCGCCATCAGCGCACCGCGCCCCGAGGAGCCGTTGTCGGCCGCGGCCTGCTCACAGATCGCGACCCGGTAACCCGCCTTCACCAGTTTCGCGATATACGGCTCGGCCGCATGATACGGAACGCCGCACAGCGGAACCCCGTCCTTCGAACGCGAGGTTAGCTGGATATCCAGCACCCGCGCGCCGATCTCGGCGTCCTCGAAGAACATCTCGTAGAAGTCGCCGAGCCGGAAGAACAGAATCGCGTCAGGAACCTTCTGCTTGACGCTCAGGTACTGCGCGATAAGCGGTGTATGCTTGACCGGCACGTCGCGGGACAGGATAACGGCGCGGGGCGACCGGCGCAAAATCGCCGGCCCGGCCGAGTCGGGCTATCGCGCGTGTGGCGGACGGCCCTGATGGCGGCGCGCGCGTGGATGAATGGTTCTTTTGCGCTCCAGCCCCGTCTTGGACTAACATCCGTCAGAAACCGGGTGGGTACGTTTCGAGCCCTGCCGGGGAAACCGTGCCGAGTCCAGCCACGAAACGGCCCGGCGGGGCGAAGAGCAACTTTTCCAGGGAGATTTTGCGAAGATGGCAGCGACACCTTCAGTTGAAACGGCGGCACGGGGAGCGAAATCAAACGCGACCCTTGAGTTCCTCAAGACCGGGCCCAAGAAACTGCTGATCGGCGGCAAATGGGTTGCAGCGAAGTGAAG
>JAKAVC010000066.1 GCA_021817345.1 Deltaproteobacteria bacterium
GCAGAACGCCTTCTGACGCCGATCGCGCGAAGCCGTTCCGCAGGGATTCCGCCCTCGTTGGGCATCAGGCGAAACCGCGCTCTCGCCGTATCGAGATCGGGATAGACGACGGTCGGCAGCGCGCGAAGTCTCCTGAGATAACGGTCGCGCATCCGGCTCGACGTTACCGCGACATCGACGACGACCGCGCCGCGCGCGCACTCGGGATAACGCCCGGCGAACGCGAGCACGCTGAGTCCGCCCATGCTATGCCCCACGACGAGCGGCAATTCGCCGCCGCAGGTCGCCGCGATGAAGCGTCTCAGGTCGCCCGCGTAGTCGTCGGGTCTGTATGCGGGCGGATTCACCCATTCGCTGTCGCCGTGGCCGCGTTGGTCCATCGCGACGAGGCGAAACCGGGGCGGCATGTGTCCGGCGACCCATTGCCACCACCATGCGTTGGCCGAATTGCCGTGCAGGAAGACGATGGTCCGCCGCCCGCGCGGATTCCATTCAAGATAGTGAAGCCGCGGACTGCCCGCGAGAAAGCGGCTTCGAGGTTCACTCATCTTATGTCCTTGAGGAAATCCTTAAGCGTGGCGATTAGCGCGCTCGGATTATCGAACATCACATGATGGAAGCCTTCGTCGATTTCCGCAAGCGCGCCGCAGGGCATCGCCGACGCCATCCGCCGCGCCACTTCGATATCGAGCAACGGGCTCCGGGTGACCTTCACGACGAGCGCCGGACAGGTGATGCGGGCGAGCTCGTCCCACACGTCGAGCGGCTCGCGGATCATCGTGCGCCGGTCGATCTTGTGGGTGAAACCGCCGTCGGGGGTTTCGCGAAACGAATGGCGCGCGACGTGCTGGAGGATTTCCCTGGGCGCCGTGGTCTCGCGCGGGAGAAGCCGGAAGCTCGCGCACGCCTCGGCGAGCGAGCCGAAACGGCGCGCCGGCCTGTCCGCCATCGAGCGCAGAAACTCGACCGCCCGCTCGGTGTAATCGGGCGGCGTGTCGATCGCAACCATCGCGCGAAGTTTCTCCGGATGGCGCGTCGCATAGACAAGCGTGTTGTGCCCGCCCATCGAGTGCCCGACGAGCACCGGCGCGCCGAGTCCCCATGAGTCGATTATCGCCTCGAGATCGGAGACGTAATGGCGCGTCCCATAGCCCCATTCGCGCGGCACGTCGCTGTCGCCGTGGCCGCGCTGGTCGAGCGCGAGCGCATGGAAGCAGTCGGCGAAGGAGGGCGCGACGAAATCCCACCAGTGCGCGTTGGCCGAGCCGCCGTGAAGAAACAGTATCGGCGGATTTCCTTCACCCCCGTAATCGAGACATGAAAGGGCAAGCCCGTTCGCCTTGAACCTCCGCTGCTTCATTGCTCCATCCCGCGATACCCCGCCCGCCGGCCGCGCCGGGGCAAGAGACGCCCCCGCTTTGCATCCACGAGCGTTCGTGCAACGATTCTATCAGGCAAATCATCACGACAATTGTCAGGTCGCTTCATGACACCAGCAAGCCGTCACCCGGCCATCCTGTTAGCTGTAGCTTTGGTCATCATTTTTGCCGCCTCAGCAGGCCGAGCCGATCCCGGAACCGAGCCGGCCACCGGTCCGGGGAGCGCCGCGAAAGCCGCCGCTCTGGTCAACGCGGCGATTAACATGACGGACAGTCAAAAGGCCGTCAAACTGCTCTGGCAGGCGACCGATATCGATCCGACCTTCCAGGAAGCCTACGTTTATCTCGGGCTTTATTACAACTCACGCTCGGACTTCGCCAACGTCATCAAGGTGTACCAGAAGATGGTGAAGTACCGGCCCAACGAGGTCAGCGCCTACCTGAATATCGGCGAGGCTTACATGTCGTTTTCGCCGCCAAAGATGAACGCGGCGCTGGGCTACTATCAGAAAGCCTACCAGATCGATCCGACTTCCGCCTTTGCGGCGCTCCGAATCGGTGAGATCCTCGCCCATCAGGGCGATCGCAACGACGCGGTCCGTTATCTTCGCCAGGCCAGCGCGGCCGGCTCCAAGCATCCGACGATCGCGGCCGAAGCTCAGAAAGTTCTGAACGAGATGGGCGCCTCGTAAAAGGCCTGGGCGGACTCTACGGCGCGGGCGTGGGACTTGCGGCTGGCGCGACGGAACTTTGCGTACCCTTCTCGGCCTGACGGCGCATCCAGGGCGGGATAAAGCGCTTATCGAGCTTTTTCTGCTGCTCGGGCGTCAGGATCGCGCGAATCCGCAGGTAGGAATCGCGAAAGATTTCCTGACGGCGATGGAGGAACTCGCGACGGGTCTCGCGGTGAAGCGCGCGAACCTTGCGATGGGTCTCGCGGATGATATCGAAGATTTGCTGGCGCTGGGTCGCGGTGAGGTCGAGCTCGCGGACGATACGCTTGATCACCGGCTCGCCGGGAACGCGCAGAATCCGATAGCGGTAGAGCAAAGTGCTACCCGCGAATCCGACCAGCATTCCCGCGACCACAGCGATCGCGAGCCCCAGCCATCCGAGTCTACTCGGCAAAGCCGTTTCCCTGATCGACTCGCGCGACCGGAGTTACCGGGCCGAACAACTCGACGACGGGTTCGACCTGAGGCTCGGACTGGCTCAAGACGTCGTTGAGGTTTCCGACCGGCTCGGAAATCGAGAGATACGCGGCCATTATTCCCGCAATCAGGACCATCGCCGCCGCGGCCGACATCGAGAGCCACTGGCGCCGCGGCGCACTCGTCCGATAAGCCATCGCGGGCCGGCGCGCGGCAACCGCTTCCCGCACCCGCGCAAGATCTTCGCGGTGACCTGCGGGCTCCACCTCGGAGTGCAGAACGGGCGCGGTGAGCGCAAAATTCCGAAACGCCCCGTCGCATCCCGAACATTCGCGCAGATGGGCAACGAAAGCCTCGCGCCGTTCGGCCGAAAGTTCCCTTCGCCAAAATGCCCGAAAATCCCGTCTTGCCTCGAAGCAGTTCATCGCGCAGCCCACCGGCGTTCCGCGCTCAGAATCCGCTCCGCTTGTTTGCGAAGCAGCTGACGCGCGCGAAACGCCCTTATTTTCACTTTTGCTTCACTCCATCCGAGAGCCGCCGCGATTTCGCTGACGGCCATATCTTCGCTGTCCTTTAGCACCAGGACCATGCGATCGTCGGGTCGCAACGTGTCGAGCAGGCGATGCGCCAAATCGTGCGCGTGACGCTTTTCTTCGGCGGCACTCACGATTTCCTCGGGCGTCGCGGTGTTCACCAACTGCATCCAATCGAGCTCCGGCTCGGTGAAGTCGCCGACCAGCTCTTCCGGCTTGCGCCGCCTGCGTCGCAGTTCATCGTAGCAAAGATTAATTACAATGGCGCGCAGCCACGCGCCAAAGGGCATTTCGGCACGATACGTCTTCAGCCCGGCGAACGCCTTGAGAAAGCTTTCCTGGACCAGGTCGCGCGCAAGCTCGTGGTCTGAAAAAAACCGCTGACAAAGCCGCTCGACGGATCCGCGATGGCGCGAGGCCAATTCCGCGAACGCGCCGACCTGTCCGCTCAGAGCCTCGTCTATGAGTTCCTGATCAGGTTTGACGGCAGCGCTCCATCGGCGCTCGACTGTGCGCGCAAGTCCCAACATATCCGAAATGTTATACGTCGAACGCCCATACTTGGTTACATCCAACGTTGTACCAGCAACGCCCCAAACAAACGAGACTTTTTCGGTTATGAAGGCGACGGAGGGGGCGGAAAACCCGCCGCTTCGAGGTCCGACGGCGTGTCAAGGTCGAGCACAACGCCCGCATCGTCGACATCCACGTAGCCGACCCGGTCGGGCTCGGCGTTAACCACAAACCGCGCACCCTCGGACTCGGGAGCGTCGAGCAGTTCCGCGAAGACCGCGCGATCGAACATCACCGGATGACCCCGCCGACCGCGGTAGCGCACGATCATTATCGGCCTGGGCGACCTCCGATACGCATCGACAAGGAGCCGGAATGTTTCGGGACGAACGGTAGGATGGTCCGCCAGATGAACCAGCGCCGCGCCCACGCCGGGCCCAAACGAGCGTATTGCCGCCTTGAGGGAAGAGAGCTGACCCCGCGCGTAGTCGGGATTCTCGACGATCCGGATTCGCGGGTCGGGCGGAACCCGGGGACGGATTCGCGCGGCGTGCGCTCCAAGCACCACCACGAGGCCGTCGGCGACCGAGAGCATGCTTTGGGCCGCGCGCTCGATAAACGTGCCGCCGTCGATCTCAAGCAGCGGCTTGGGATAGCCCATCCGGCGCGATTCGCCGGCGGCGAGCAGAATTCCTTCGAGCGGCGCGTTCATCCGATCCCGTTCGAGCGCTTGAGGCGTCCAAGCTTGACTCCGAGCGTCAGGTCGTCGCGCACGCCGGTGCGACGCTCGCGGATTATCTCGGCGATAATCGCCAACGCAATTTCCGCGGGCGTTTCGGCGCCGATATCGAGTCCGAGCGGCGCGTGGACCTCGCTCACCCGTTCGGCGGGAATCCCGCATTCCTGGATACGCTCGAGCGTCGCCTTGACCCGTCGGCGCGAACCGATCATCCCGACATATCCGCACGAAGTCCTGAGCGCGGCGCGCACCGCCTGCTCGTCGAAGGCATGTCCGCGCGTCACCGAAATGAGATAGCAATGACGGTCGAGTTCGAGCGATTCGATTGCGCGCTCGAACGGCGCGACGATTACTTCATTGGCGGTGGGGAACCGCTCGCGGTTCGCGAACGAGGCGCGGTCGTCGATAACCGTCACATGAAATCCCAGCATCGAGCCAAGCGCCGCAAGCGGCTGCGCGATATGACCCGCGCCGACGATAATCAGCCGCTGCGCGCCGGTTATCGGATCGATAAAAAGTCGCGGCGCGCCGCTCGGTTCGAGCCGCACGACCGGTTCCAAAGCGCCCGTCTCTGTGATTTCGACCAGGCCCGGCCGTGAATCCGCCGCACGCTGGCGCACGTGGCGGACCGATTCGGCGGGCAATCCCACCGGCAGCGCCATCGGGACGTCGGCGCGTATCGGCTCGACCACGGTGCGTGCGCCAAGCCGCGCGCCCTCGCGTCCTCCCGTATCAACGGTCGTAACCAGCGCCGCCGGACGATTGTTCTCGGCGGCATCGGCCAGCTTGCGCGCCAGAGCCAGGTCGCTATCAGGCGACCACAAATCGATAAAGACGTCCATGATGCCGCCGCAGGTGCCGATTTCCTGCTGCTCAAAGTCGCCGGTCAGATCGACCTCGGCGAAGCGGGCGGCGGCTTTTTCTTCGAGTAAGATTCGAGCTTTTCGATAGACCTCGGCTTCGCCGCATCCGCCGCCAATCGTGCCGAACTGGCCGTCCTCGCGCACGAGCATCTTCGCTCCCACTTCCCGGGGCGTGGAACCGCGCACGTTGACAACTGTCGCAAGCGCGAACGGTTTGCCGCGCTCAAGCGCACGGACCGCTTCGGACCATATCTGGTCTGGATTCGTCATTTACGAATCAGATTAACAAAACCGCGCGCCGCCAAAAAACCTGCGGCCGCGCGCCGACACGTCGGCGCAAACCGCTTCTGGGAGTTTAGCCGAAGCTTGCAGGCCGAGGCGGGATCGCGAACGGAAGCCGCGGCGAAGAGCCGTGCCGCGTGAACCTGCGCTATTTCCCTATCAGGCGCTCGCGATTCATTTTGGAGGCTTCCGCGGAGGCGAGCAGATGCCCGCGGCGCTTTCCCGAATCGGCCAGACCGTAGCGGCTCAGCATCCGGTAAAGCGTCGAGCGCGAGACGCCGAGCAGGTCGGCCGCGCGCCTGCGGTTACCCTCGGTCTCTTCGAGCGAGCGGAGCAGGGTTTTCTTGATCACGTCGTCAAGCAAAAGGGGCCAGCGCGCACCTTCCTCTTCTTCCGGCGCCGGGCGCTCGGGCGCGCCACTATCGGCCGACACGGCCCCATTATTAGGCAACAGATGACCGTTCAACACGCTATCGGGGAGTTCGGCGAGGGAGATACGGTCGGAGTCGGCGAGCAGGACGGAGGACTCGATGGCGTGGGCGAGTTCGCGGACGTTGCCGGGCCAGTGGTGGGCGCACAGGGCCTCAAGCG
>JAKAVC010000112.1 GCA_021817345.1 Deltaproteobacteria bacterium
GCTATTCGCCTGGCTGCATAACTTCCGCCGCCTGGTGGTGCGCTGGGAGCGTTACCCGGAAAACTTTCTCGGCTTCGTCCACCTCGCTTGTATCCTCATCCTGCTTAGACGCTATTTATGAGACTACTTCTACTACGGGTTGGCCGCAGCATCATTTGCCAGGCGGTGCCTCGCCGTCAGGAAATCCAGTTTAACCGGGAACGATGGCTTACCGCTTGCGACCGCCGACCATTAGCGCTCCTCTTCACAGTTGTCGTGCGATCAGCGCTCCGACGTCGGCCAGCCGGCACGCGTAACCCCATTCGTTGTCGTACCAGGAAAAGACCTTTGCCATCCGATGGTCGAGCACCTTGGTCAGCGGCGCATCGAAGATCGAGGAATGCGAATTCCCGTTAAAATCGGCTGAGACCAGCGGTTCCTCACAATATTCCAAGATGCCCTTGAGCTCGCCGTCTGCCGCTCGTTTCATGGCGGCGTTTATATCTTTCTCGTTCGCATCCTTCTCGAGGATTGCGGTGAGGTCGACGATGGAGACGTTCGCCGTCGGAACGCGAACCGCGATCCCATCGAGTTTGCCCTTGAGCGCGGGCAGAACAAGCCCAATCGCTTTGGCCGCTCCGGTCGAGGTCGGCACCATCGAAAGCGCTGCCGCCCTGGCCCGGCGTAGGTCCTTATGCGGACCGTCGAGCAGAACCTGGTCGTTCGTGTAGGCATGCACGGTCGTCATGAACCCGTGCACGATTCCGAAGTTCTCGTGAAGCACCTTCGCGATTGGCGCAAGGCAGTTGGTCGTGCACGAAGCGTTCGATATCACGTCATGGCGCTGGGGATCGTAGGCTTCGTGGTTGACCCCCATGCAGAGTGTCACGTCCGCGCCCTCGCCGGGCGCGCTTATTAGAACCTTCTTCGCGCCGGCGGCGAGATGCAGCGCGGCTTTCTCACGCGAGCGGAATCTTCCACTGGACTCAATGACGAGTTCCACCCCGAGGCTTCGCCACGGTAGTTTCGCGGGATCGTGCTCGGCGAGAACCTCGATCGTTCGCCCTGCAACGAAAAGCGCGTCGTCCTCGGCCTTCACCTCATACTTGAGAGCGCCGTGAATCGAGTCGTGCTTTGTTAGATGGGCGAGGGTTGAAGTATTCGTAACGTCGTTGACCGCCACCAGTTCGAGGTCCGGGTGGTGAAGCGCGGCGCGGAAGAACATGCGTCCGGTACGGCCAAAACCATTGATCGCGACCTTCGTGGGCATTGCTAGAGTCCATCCCTTCAGGATGGAAAACGTCAACGCATTGTCCGTGCCAGACTTGGCGCCTTTTTCGGAACGCTGACAGACAAGAAGGCTGGTGCCTTCGGAAGCAGGAGTTTTCGCGATAAGGTGTCGCGATTCGCGCCAAGTTCCAGCGGCTATGCCCGCGTCTTAGCGAGATGCGCAACGTGAGAGGGGCAACTTCTTTGTTTTTCGTGCAGGACACTCGCGAGAGCGCATGCCAATTTGCGCAGGCTTATTCGAATTCGTACCGACGACGATCGCGCCGGTTTCGCCCAATGGTCGGTAAGCTCAGGCTGTATACAATTCGGCAGTGTCGAGGCCGTATCCGCGCCGGTCCTCGCCGCCGACTATCAGTACCCGGCCATCCGAAAGCAGGGTTGCGGTGTGGAAACTCCGCTCATCCGCCATATCGCCGACGCGGACGAATCCGTGCGCACTCGGATCGTAGAGCTCGGCGGCCCGAAGCGGACCGTTCACGTCGAATCCTCCCGCGATCAGCACCTCGCCGCTGGCCAGAACTGTCGCAGTATGGCTTGCTCGCGCGAAACCCAAGGTCCTGATAGGTGACGAGGTGTCGGTCGCGGGATCGTAAAGATATGCGTCGCCAAGAACGGTATTGTCGCCGCCGCCGGTGATAAGAACCGTACCGTCGCGCAACAGGATAGCCGGATGCAGGGTGCGAAGGCCCAAGCGCGCGTTCGAAGGGACGAACGACCCGCTCGACGGATCGTACAGCTCCGCGTCCGGACCATAAACAGTTCCGGGTGGACGGCTCGCGCGGGCAAGGGCGTCTTGCCCGCCGACTATGAGAATCCTGCCGTCGGGCAGCGATGTCGCGGAATGGTTCGAACGAGCTAAGGCCAGGCGCGAACAGGGGACCACGGTGCCGGTCTGAAAGTGGTAGAGTTCAGCCTCGGCAATCGGAGCATCGTTGGCGTCTGTACCGCCCACGATCAGAACGCCATCACGAACTAAGGTCGCGGTGTGATTAACTCGTGCGTAGAGCATGCTCGGTCCCGGTCGAAAATCTCCGGTCGCGGGATTGTAGAATTCCGTGCTCTTGAGCACGAGGCTGTTCAGCCCCTCACCTCCCGCGAGAAACACCCTGCCATCGGGCAATAGCGTCGCGGTGTGATTGTCACGCGCCCTGCTCATGGGCCGCACCGGCAGAAAAGCGTCGCTTGCCGGGTCATAGATTTCCGCCGTGGCAAGAGGAACGCCGCCATCTCTTCCGCCGGCGATCATCACGGTACCCCCGGACAGGAGCGTCGCGGAATGTCCGAGCCGACCGACCGTCATTCGGCTTGCGACGCGAGAAAAACCACGTCCAGATGCCAATCCGGTACCCCCTTAATGATGAGGGTACGCCGCAACAACGACTGTGACAACTAGTATGATTGGCCTACAGATTGGCTTTTAAGGGCACGTCGACGCACAGTCGGACTTTTAGGAACTTATTGAAGTTTTGCGCGGCAGACCGCATGGGGGTATAGTAAACATCCTGTTGCGTCGGAGTGGCGTGTGGTGGAAATCGCAAGATGTCTGCGGAGGCCACACATGAGCGCGATCGAGGCCCCATCCTCACGCGATCGGTCCCCAAATCCTGAACAGCACGAGATTGATTCCTTGTCGCCTGTTCTGGCGGCGATTGTTGCGAAGCGCTCGCAAGTGCTGGAGCGATGGTGGGCTCTCTATGCGTTGCATTTTGCCGACGAACGAACTCTCTCGGAGCGCGAGTTCCGCGAGTCGATGAGCGCCGCGCTCGACACGCTTGGAAGCTACCTGTCCGAGGACATCAAGGGCTTCGAGGCTCGGGCGCGAAACCGCTGGAGCGCTCTCGCCGAACGTGGCGTTTCGTTCGCCGAAGCCTCGGCGATTCTTCGCCTGTTCGAAGAAAGTGCGCTGTACGCCATTGATGGTTTGCGCAAGGACGCATCGTCCTATCAACTGCTTCGCAGGCATGTGTACCGATGCGTGCCGTTGATTGTCGAAGGTTACTTGCAAGCGGGAACTCCAGCGGCGTGGGAAGTCCCGGCGCCCCGGGACCGAAAGGCCACCGGTACTTTTCACGGGTTGGTGGGAACCAGTGCCGGGATGCGGCGCCTGTATGAGCGAATCGAAGCGGTGGGCCGAGCCGGCTCAACGGCTCTGATCGTTGGCGAAACCGGGACCGGCAAGGAGCTGGTGGCGCGCGCAATCCACGAATGCGGTCTCCGTCTCCGCATCCCGTTTGTAGCGGTAAATTGCGCCGCGGTTCCCGGACATTTGATCGAAAGCGAGCTTTTCGGCCATGTGCGCGGCGCATTCAGTGGCGCCGACGCCGATACCCCGGGCCTGTTTCGCGCAGCCAACCACGGCACACTCTTCCTCGACGAGATCACGGAGATGAGCATGGCCGCTCAGGCGAAGCTTCTCCGCGCGCTTCAGGAGCGGACGGTCCGTCCCGTGGGTTCGACGCGAGAAGTATCCGTGAGCGTGCGCGTGATAGCTTCGACAAATCGAGACCCGGAGGAGGCGATAAAGTGCGGCCATCTGCGCCGGGACTTGTACTACAGGCTCAACGTGGCTGAGTTGCACGTGCCGCCGCTGCGTGAGCGTCGCGACGATATCGAAGCCCTCGCATGGCATTTCATCCGAATGTTCAACTTGAAGCTGGCACGTTCCATCCCCGTAACCGGAGTCAGCGCTCAAGCGATGGAGGCAGTGCGCTCCTACGCGTGGCCGGGCAACGTGCGCGAACTCGCGAACGCGATAGAGTCGGCTCTGACCTTCGGCAGATCGAATAGCATCAGGCTTGATGACCTGCCCGAAGCCGTTTCCGGTCGGGCCGTTCAAGCTCGCGGTCCTATGAGCCTTCCTGAGGCGGAGCGCGGCCTCATACGCCACGCGCTCGAAGCAGCCAACGGCAACATTTCCCGCGCGGCGCGGATGCTCCAGATATCGCGCAAAAAGCTGTACGCCAGGATGATTCGGTACGACTTGACTCGCTATCCACGGCGATCATCGTGAGCTTCGTTTACCGCCGCAATTGACGTTCTTTGAAGGGGCCCGCCGTTTGGTCTCGTGCATTTGCGAGCGAAAACGCGGAAGCGATTCGTATAGCCGCGATTTTGTCGTAAACTGATATCGGGCCGGTAAACGAGGCATTCGGAGGCTTCAATGAAGGTTGAAGATGTGACGAATCGATCGGTCAAGAGCGCCCACCCCAATGACACACTGAACCATGCGGCTCGGCTTATATGGGAGAATACGTGCGGCGCCGTGCCGGTTGTGGACGATGACATGAAACCCGTGGGCTTTGTGACGGACAGGGATATTTGCATGGCCGCATACACGCAAGGCAAGCCGCTTCGGGACATCCGCGTCGAGGCGGCCATGGCCCACAAGGTAGTGACGTGCCATCCGGAGGACGATCTGGAGTCCGCGATGAATCTGATGGCGGAGAAAGGATTGCGCCGTCTGCCGGTTGTTGGGCGAGACGGTAAACTGGTTGGAATTTTGTCCCTGGATGATCTTGCTTGTGAGGCTGGCCGCAGCCTTCGCGGCGGGTTCAACCAGGACCTGCGCAATCGGTTGGCGGAAGTGAGCATCGCAATTTGCCGTGGTCGCGTGCGGGCCCGGGTCTGAAAATCGGCCGATTTCACAAGGACCTTGATCGGAGAAGCCCGGTCCGCGCGTGCGAGACCTCCGTGGCTCGCCAGGAGATTTGCGGATTGGCCGACGCGAACGGCTTCGTCCGATACCCGCCGATGAGCCACGCACGGGGCGAAAACTCCGCTTTCACCGCGGCGCTGGATCTCTCACCCCGTGGCGAACACGGATCACTAATCTCCGGGGAGAATCGCGCTCCTCATGGCATTAACTGAAGCGAACCTGCGAAACTGGGATATCTCGAAACTCTCGGAGAACTTTTCGGAGTTCAGGGGAGGTTTGTTATGAGAGGATCCATCAGCATCGTCCATGCGAGTGAAAAGATATGCGAACAGCCGGGGTGCTGGGTGCCAGCTTTTCGGCTGCGATTTGTCGAGGGCCGCGTAATGAGGGAAACCGAGAAATTTTCTCCTTCGGACGGGAGCCTGGTTTTCCACTCCAAGGAGCAAGCCGACCGATGGAGCGATGAAGCGGCGCGGGAGTGGTGCAAGGAGAATTATCCTGATTGGCCAATCGATTAGGCGACCATTGCGCGTCTTTTAACCCTTCGTCCTTCCGCGGGAACTCAGAGTGAGTTTGCCTGCTCTGCGCCGCTATCGGAACAATTGATGCGGTTATAATGACCACCCGCTCGGAGGCTTCCGTGATAACCGGGGCTCCGCCTCGAGATCGAAAACTGGAGCTGCTTCCATGGCGCAACTTTCAACGGAATCCATCGCGAAGATCGATGCCTACTGGCGGGCGGCCAACTTTCTGGCCGCCGCGCAATTCTACCTGCAAGAGAATCCCCTGTTGAGGGAGCCTCTGCGCATCGAGCATCTTAAGCCACGCATCCGCGGACACTGGGGATCGGCGCCGGGGCTTAACCTTGTCTACGCGCATCTCAACCGGCTGATCTGCGAGACCGGAAGCCATTTGCTGTTCGTCGCGGGGCCGGGCCACTGCGCTTCGGCTGTTCTCGCAAACCTGTACTTGGAGGGAACTTACTCTGAGGTGTTTCCCGACGTGTCTCGGGACCTTGATGGCCT